>NZ_JBFUBU010000018.1:0-111190 GCF_056405595.1 Polaromonas sp. P1_G1 | reverse complement strand
CCCCCATCCCAACCTTCCCCCAGAGGGGGAAGGAGCAAGAAGTACCCCGGAGACAAAAAATGAGCTACATCGCCCCTCTCAAGGACATGCTGTTTGACATCCAGCACTTGGCCAACATCGAACAGATCGCAAAAATCCCGGGCTTCGAGGAAGCCGGCTTCGATACCGCGCAAGCCGTGCTCGAGGAGTGCGCCAAGTTCAACGAAGGCGTGCTGGCCCCGCTGAATCGCGAGGGCGACATCAATCCCTCAAGCTGGAAGAATGGCGAAGTCACCACCACGCCCGGCTTCAAGGAAGCCTTCAAACAATACGTCCAAGGCGGCTGGCAGGGCTTGCAGCACCCGGCGGATTTTGGCGGCCAGGGCCTGCCCAAGACCATAGGCGCGGCCTGCGGTGAAATGCTCAACTCGGCCAACATGAGTTTTGCGCTGTGCCCGCTGCTCAGCGACGGCGCGATTGAAGCGCTGCTGACGGCCGGCTCCGATGAGCTCAAGGCGGTCTACCTTGAAAAACTCGTGAGCGGCCAATGGACGGGCACGATGAACCTGACCGAGCCCCAGGCCGGCTCCGACCTCGCCATGGTGCGCAGCCGCGCCGAGCCGCAGCCCGACGGCAGCTACAAGATTTTCGGCACCAAGATCTTCATCACCTATGGTGAGCACGACATGGCCGAGAACATCGTGCACCTGGTGTTGGCGCGCGTGAGCGGCGCGCCCGAAGGCGTCAAGGGCATCAGCCTGTTTGTCGTGCCCAAGTTCATGGTCGGCAAGGACGGCGCCCTGGGCGCGCGCAACGACGTGCACTGCGTGAGCATTGAACACAAGATGGGCATCAAGGCATCGCCCACCGCCGTGCTGCAGTACGGCGATCACGGCGGCGCCGTCGGCTACATCGTCGGCCAGGAAAACCGCGGCCTCGAATACATGTTCATCATGATGAATTCGGCACGCTACGCCGTCGGCATGCAGGGCATCGCGATCGCCGAGCGCGCCTACCAAAAGGCCGTGGCCTTTTCGAAAGACCGCGTGCAGAGCCGCCCCGTCGACGGCTCCATCAAGGCCAGCGCGCCCATCATCCACCACCCCGACGTCAAACGCATGCTGATGACCATGCGCGCCTACACCGAAGGCTGCCGCGCCATGGCCTCCGTGGCCGCCGCGGCATATGACGCGACGCACCACCACCCCGATGCCGAGGTGCGCAAGCAGAACCAGGCTTTTTACGAATTCATGGTGCCGCTGGTCAAGGGCTACAGCACCGAGATGAGCCTGGAAGTCACCTCGCTGGGCGTGCAGGTGCACGGCGGCATGGGCTTTATCGAGGAAACCGGCGCGGCCCAGTACTACCGCGACGCGAAGATACTGACCATCTACGAAGGCACCACCGCCATCCAGGCCAACGACCTGATTGGCCGCAAGACCTCGCGCGACGGCGGCCAGACGGCCAAGGCGATTGCCGGCCAGATCGAAGTGACTGAAAAAGAACTCGTGAAGCAGGGCAGCGCCGACGCGCTGGCCGTGGCCAAACGCCTGAAGGCCGCGCGTGAAGCTTTCATCGACGTGGTCGACTTTGTCGCGGGCAACACCAAGGCCAGCCCCAACGCGGTCTTCGCCGGCAGCGTGCCTTACCTGATGCTCGCGGGCAACGTCGTCGCCGGCTGGCAGATGGCGCGTTCGCTGCTGGTCGCGCAAGAGCAGATCGCGCAAGGCGTGGACACGGCCTTCATGCAGGCCAAGATCACCACCGCGCGTTTCTATGCCGACCACCTGCTGACCAAAGCCCCCGGCCTCCGTGACAGCATCGTCGAAGGTGCCGACAGCGTGACCGCGCTGGCGCTGGAAGCCTTCTAAGGCGGCACGGCCTTCCCGGTCTTCCATCTCCAGCTGCCCTCGCGTGGGCAGCGTGTTTTCCTGAATCCCTGAACTTCGGAGCCATCATGTCCAGACTGCCCGGCGCATTGAACCAGCTGCCCCTGCCCATCATCGGCTCGCCGCTCTTCATCATCAGCAACCCCAAGCTGGTCATCGCGCAGTGCAAGGCCGGCGTGGTGGGCGCCATGCCCGCGCTGAATGCGCGCCCCGCGTCACAGCTCGACGAGTGGCTGGCCGAGATCACCGAGGCGCTGGCCGCCCACAACAAGGCCAACCCCGACAAGCCGGCCGCGCCTTTCGCCATCAACCAGATCGTGCACAAGTCCAATGACAGGCTGGAGCACGACATGGAAATGTGCGTGAAGTACCAGGTGCCCATCTACATCACCAGCCTGGGCGCGCGCGAAGACATCAACGCGGCAGCGCACAGCTACGGCGGTGTGGTGCTGCACGACATCATCAACAACAAGTTCGCGCGCAAGGCGATTGAAAAAGGCGCCGATGGCCTGGTCGCCGTGGCCGCCGGCGCGGGCGGCCATGCGGGCGTCAAAAGCCCCTTTGCATTGATCCAGGAAATCCGCCAGTGGTTTGACGGCCCGCTGGCGCTGTCCGGCGCCATCTCCACCGGCGGTGCGGTGCTGGCCGCGCAGGCCATGGGCGCCGACTTCGCCTACATAGGCTCGGCCTTCATCGCCACCGATGAAGCGCGCGCCACCGACGCCTACAAGCAGGCCATCGTCGACGGCAACTCCGACGACATCGTCTACAGCAGCCTTTTCACCGGCGTGCATGGCAACTACCTTGCGCCCTCGATACGCGCGGCCGGCATGGACCCCGAGAACCTGCCCGAGGGCGACGTCAAGACCATGAACTTCGGCGGTGGCGAAGGCAGCAAGTCCAAGGCCTGGAAAGACATCTGGGGCTGCGGCCAGGGCATAGGCGCCGTCAGCAAGGTGCAAAGCGCCGCCGCCTTTGTGGAACAGCTCAAGCGCGAATACCTTGATGCGCGCCAGCGCGTCTGCGCCTGACAGCCGGCCGCACGAAGCCATGACCACGCCCCAGCGCCTTCAGGGCCTTGACGCCCTCAAAGGCCTGGCCTGCGTGCTGATCGTCTGGCACCACCTGGCTTTTTACGGACCCATGTCGGACGTGGTGTATTCATCCGCGCCCGGCCTCATGGACTGGCTTTACGACTACGGCCGTATGGCGGTTCAGTTCTTCCTGGTCGCGGCTGGTTTCCTGGCCGCCGCGTCGCTCGCGCCGCAGGGCGTCGCCGTGTTCGAGGCGCCTGGCCCCCTGGTTTTCCGGCGATATGCGCGGCTCGTCAAACCCTACCTGGCCGCGCTCGCCGTCAGCGTGCTGGTGGCCGCGCTGCTCAGGCCCTGGTTCGACCATCCCTCGGTACCCGCGGCGCCCACGCTGTTCCAGCTGCTGGCGCATGGCCTGCTGCTGCAGGATGTGTTGGGCCAGGAGGCGCTGTCGGCCGGCGTCTGGTATGTGGCGATGGACTTGCAGCTGTATGCGATGGCCGTGCTGGTGTTTGCCGCCGCGCGGCCGCTGCGTGGCAGCACGGCGGTGTCGGCGGGTGCCATGGCTGTGCTGTTGATTGCGCTGCTCTCATTGGGGATGTTCAACCGGAATCCGCTTTTTGACATCACCGCCCTGTATTTTTTCGGCGCCTACGCACTGGGCATGCTGGCCTTCTGGGCCTCGCGTGCGGCAGGTACGCAACGCGGATACTGGCTCGCCGCCATGGCGGTGCTGGGCGCACTGGCTCTGGCGCTGGATTTCAGGGGCCGGCTCGTGGTGGCCCTGGCCAGCGCCTTCGGCCTGGTATGGCTGGCAGGCCTTGCGCAAGACCACTGGTTGCTGCGCGGGCTGCGGCTGCGCCCGCTCCAGCATCTGGGCCGCATCTCTTACTCGGTGTTCCTGATCCACTTCCCGGCCTGCCTGCTGGCCAACGCGGTCGTCAGCCATTTCTGGCCCACGCAACTGGCCGCGAATGTGCTGGGCATGCTGCTGGCGTTCGCGCTGTCATTGCTCGCGGGGCAGGCGCTGTACCGATGGGTGGAATCCGCGCCCGCGCTTTTCGCGCCGGGGCGCTTTCGCCGCTTGTTCAGCCGCTGACGCAGTTAGGGCGCAAACTCAGCGCCTGAACATCTCGAGCTTCAACTCTGCCGGCTCGCCCAGCCAGGAGGCGTGTGTGGTGTGGTCCGCCAGGTCGTCGCCCGTGAGCCCGTGCACAAACACATCCAGGCCTTTGCGCTCGTTTTCAAGCCAGGGAATGATGCGGTCGAACTCCGCGCTGTCAAACGACAGCTGGCAACTCCAGCGTGGGTGCGGCCCCACCTCACGCTCATGCACGCGGCCCACGCCGACATGGAACAGTTCACCGGCCCGGGTGGCCAGCGCGCGCGCCTGCTCGACGGTGTCGGGGCCGAAATAAATGTGTGCGTGGTAGCGGCTGTGAATATTTGCAGGGCGTTGTGTCATGTCAGCCAAAGGTGTTCAGGGATGAAAACACAGGTTTTTAAAAGTCATCGAGAAAAGTCATCTCGGGCAAGGGTGCGTCCGGGTGCTCGGCAAGGGCCTGGGCATGCACCTGGCGCATGCGCTGCCGGCAATGGTCCAGGTCTTTGACTTGAAACAGGAATAACACCTCGTCCGGGTTTTCCGCGTTCTGCCACAGGTGCTCGAGGTACATGCCGTGTTCCGCATGCTCCGCTGCATCGTGTTCAAGCTGTTGTTTGACGGCGGCCAGGGGCGCGCCTTTGAGCTTTGCCAGTACATGTGCCATGGTGAAATCTCCAGCGAGGCCACCATTATTGCGGTTTGGTGGAGCCGGCATTGCGGCCAGGGTTTTCTAGCTCAATTTTTAAACTTGGGGCGCTGTTTTTCAACGGCAGCTTGCCCGTGTTTATCCATCAGGCGAAATCTCTTCTCCTCCGTTTGGAGGGGGAGGTAGTAGTAAAAATGGATTCACATGCCGCGCCCATTCAAACAGGTATGTTTCGCGCGAAAAAGAAATTGCTTCGCAAAAGCAACACCTCAAAAAAATGCCCGGGCCGGCGATTGTTTTAAATCTAAACTGGCTCGGGCCATGCGGCATGTCTTTGACATCACCGGGTGGCTTTGCAGGTGGCGCATCGACAAGGGACGATGGCGCGAGATGGTTCAAAATAAAGCAAGCCCCTCCGGCGGGGTGGATTCGGGATGATGGACAAGAAAATATCGGGGGATGCCTTTTTCTGGGCATTGCAGGGGATTTGCGCGCTGCATCGCAAGCCATTTTCGGACGCGCTGGCACGCCAGCAACTGGCGGCACCCTATACAACGCGTTCTTTGGTGGACGCGATGGAGGCTTATGGCTTTGACGCCGTCCACCACAAGGCCAAAGCGGACAAGCTGCACAAGGAGACCTTTCCGCTGATTGCCTGGCTTCAGCCCAAGGCATCTGAAACGGCTGAAACGGCTGGAGCGTTTGAAACAGCCGAAGCCGGGCAGGAAAAAAAAGATGGGCAAGAGCCGGCTTCCGGGCAGGCGGTCCCGGCCCTGATCCTGCAAGCCGACGCCACCAAGCTGCTGCTGGTCGAAGCCGGCGACGCCAGCCCGCGCACGCTGGAGCTGTCTGAATTTGCCTTGCGTTACAGCGGCCACATCACCCGCGTCACGCCGCAGGCCGACCCGGCCGCCGACCCCGACAGCGAGGCCCAGGCGCGGCAGGCGCGCAAGTTCGGCTTCAGCTGGTTTGTGCCCGAACTGCTCAAGCACAAAAAACTCTGGCAGGAGGTGCTGCTGGCCTCCCTCGTCATCCAGCTCATCGCGCTGGCCACGCCGCTGTTCACCCAGGCCATCATCGACAAGGTGGTGGTGCACCGCACCGAAAGCACGCTCATCGTCATCGCCATCGGCATGCTGGTGTTCATGATCTTCTCCGCGGCGCTGTCGTGGCTGCGCCAGTACCTGGTGCTGCACACCGGCAACCGGGTCGACGCGGTGCTGGGTTCCTCCGTCTTCGAGCGCCTCTTCAAGCTGCCGCCGCTGTACTTCCAGCATAGGCCCACCGGCGTCATCGCGGCCCGCCTGCATGGGGTGGAAACCATTCGCGAGTTCATCGCCAGCGCGGCCGTCACGCTGATCCTGGATTTCCCATTCCTGCTGATCTTTGTCGCCATCATGTTTTATTACAGCGTCACGCTGACGCTGATCGTGCTGGCCATCCTGGCCGTCATCGTCGGCCTGAGCCTGGTGGTCGCGCCGCTGTTCCAGGCGCGGCTGCAGGAGCAGTTCCAGATGGGCGCGCGCAACCAGGCGTTTCTCACTGAATACGTGGTCGGCCTGGAAACCGTCAAGTCGCTGCAGCTCGAGCCCCAGCTCAACAGCAAATACAGCGGCTACCTCGCCAGCTATTTGCAGGCCGGCTTTGCCACCAAGCAGCTGGCCAACAGCTACAACACCGCCTCCAACCTGCTCGAGCAGCTCATGAGCCTGCTCATCCTGGGCATAGGCGCATACACCGTCATGCACAGCAAGGAGTTCACCATCGGCATGCTGGTGGCCTTCCAGATGTTCTCGGGCCGGCTCTCGCAGCCCATGCTGCGCCTGGTCGGTTTGTGGCAGCAGTTCCAGCAGGCCAGCCTGTCGGTCGCGCGCCTCGGTGATTTGATGAACGCACCGATCGAGCCTTATTCRGTCATTCCCGCGCGCGACACCGCGCGCAAGGGCGAAATCCAGATCCATGAGATCGCCTTCAAATACGCCGAGCACCTGCCGCTGGTGTATGAGAACCTGTCGCTGGCCATCAAGCCCGGCCAGATGATTGGCATCATGGGCCCCTCGGGTTGCGGCAAAAGCACGCTGGCCAAACTGCTGCAGGGCTTTTACCAGCCCAGCGCCGGCCGCATCCTGATCGACGGCATCGACATACGCTACCTCTCGGCCAACGAGCTGCGCAGCCATTTCGGTGTGGTGCCGCAGGAGACCATGCTGTTCAGCGGCACCATCTACGACAACCTGCAGATGGCCAGCCCCAACGCCACCTTTGAGCAGATCACCGCCGCCTGCAAGATGGCCGAGATCCACAGCGTCATCGAAGCCCAACCGCAGGGCTACCAGACCGAGATCGGCGAGCGCGGCGCCGGCCTTTCGGGCGGGCAGAAGCAGCGCATCGCGATTGCGCGTGCGCTGCTCAAGCGCCCCAGCATCCTGGTGTTTGACGAAGCCACCAGCGCGCTCGACGGCCCTACGGCCGAGCACTTCGCGCAAACCATCAATTCCCTCAAGGGCAAGGTCACCATGCTCTTCATCACCCACGGCCTGCCCAAGGGCCTGAAGATAGACGCGGTCTTCCGCCTCACGGCCACAGGCGCCCAGCTGATGTCGCCCGCACAAAGCCCCGCTGCCAAGGTCACGCCCATGAACCACGGCAGCCATACCGGAGGCACCGCGCTGCGCACCGTGCCCAAGGCGGAGGGCGAGGTATGAGCGCCGTGCCCCCCACCATGCCGCAAGACGGTTCACCGCAGGCAGAAGCGCCGGTCGCCGCCGCGCAGCAGGCCACCGCACAAGCTTCCGCCAAGGTCGTCCCGCTGCGCCCACCCAGCCAGTGGCACGACCCGCTCAGGCTGATCCAGAACGAAGCGCCCAGCGAGTTCGGCCGTATCGTCCTGTGGGCCGTGTCGGCCCTGGTGTTCATCCTGCTGATCTGGGCCGCGATCGGCAAGCTCGACATCATCGCTACTGCCGAAGGCAAGCTGGTGCCGCAAACCCTGGTCAAGATCGTGCAGCCCGCCGAGCCCGGCGTCGTCAAGGAGTTGCTGGTCAACGAAGGCGACACCGTCAAGCGCGGCCAGGTGCTGGCGCGGCTCGACACCACGCTGGCCAGCGCCGACAAGGCCGGCATCAGCAGCGACCTGGCGACACAGCAGTTGCAGATGCGCCGCCTCGAGGCCGAGCTGGCCGACCAGCCCATGCTGCCCAAGGCCGGCGACGACCCGCAGGCCTATGCCCACGTGCAAAGCCAGTACATCGTGCACCGCAAAGCCTTCCTCGACAGCCTGGACCAGGAAAAGTCCATGCTCACCAAAGCCGAGCATGAGAAAAAAGGCGCGGCCGAAATGCTGGCCAAGCTGCAACAAACACTGCCGACCTACCAGCGCACGGCAGCCGCCTACGAGAAGCTCGAAAAAGAAGGCTTTATGGGCAGCCTGGCCGCCGCAGACAAGCAGCGTGAAGCGATTGAAAAAGGCAAAGACCTCGACGCCCAGCAATCCGCCGTCTCGGCGTTCAGCGCCACCATTGCCGCCCAAACCAAAAAAATCAGCCAGCTGCAAAGCGCCTACAAAAGCGAACTGCAAAAAGAACTCGCCGACGTCCGCGCCAAAACCGCGCAGCTGCAACCGACGTTGGATAAAAGCATTTACAAGGAAGGCCTGATGGAGCTGCGCGCCCCGCAAGACGGCGTCATCAAGGACCTGGCCACCACCACCGTGGGCGCCGTGGTGCAACCCGGCACCGTGGTGCTGACTTTAGTACCCCAGGGCGAACAGCTGTTTGCCGACGTGTCCATCAAGAACGACGACGTGGGTTTTGTGCAGGTAGGCCAGTCGGCCCAGGTCAAGCTCGCCGCCTATCCGTTTCAAAAATACGGCATGTTGATGGGCAAGGTCATCCATATCAGTGCTGATGCCACGCAGAACAACCAGAGCGGTAATGGCTCGTCATCAGGCAGCACCGGCTCAAGCAGTGCTGATGCCGCAGCAGCGGCCGCAGCCGCCATGGCGACCTACAAGGTGCGCGTCAAGCTCGACGAGCAGGTGCTCAAGGACCCGCAGGGCAAAGCCTTGGTCATCACGCCGGGTATGCAGGTGGTGGCTGAGATTAATCAGGGCAAACGCACGGTGTTGGAGTATTTGCTGTCGCCTGTGCAGAAGGCGGTGCAGGAGTCGGGGAGGGAGAGATAAGTGATAGGGGGTGTAAATACAGCACTGGTGTTTAAGAAGGACGTAGAGATGCTAAAGATGATTAGTCCAAATGTCTCGTTGTTATGCCGTGACCGTGGTGACGGAACTGCCAAGTGGTGTAACGCAGAAGATTCCAAATTGAATACGGAAGAACGATACGTACATGAAATTTCCTGAGAAATGCACACTCGATGCACAAAAAAGAGGCTCTAACTTTCTACTGCCAAGTCTGGTATCGGCCAAAGTCCGGTTCATTTTTCTTTCTCTCTCAACTTCTTAATCAGCACTAGTGTTGTTGATGCAAGGCTGATTTATAGCAACGAGGTGCCAATCGTTGGCATGGGGTATTGATGACACACTTCAAACGCACGATCGATTTATCCATAGCGATGCTACTTTTGATGATCGCGGTCGTAGCTTGCAAATCTGAGAAAGACCTCATGCCAATTGACCCGTACTACCTAAAAATTCAGGGAGTTCGACTAAAAGTACCCGCTTCTTATTTGGAATCTAGCGAAATTTCTCATCGCAAATATGCAGAGGAGGCGCGCCGCCTCGCGCAGACGGCACCCGGTTGGGACGTATCGGGCCTCTTTATGCTATTGAGCCTCGAAACCATGTCCGGTTTGACGCATTCGGATACCAATAAGACTCCTAAACCAAGCTATGCGACTGTTTGGCTGCCTGGCAGACAGACGTCGCCAGATATTACGCAGCCTTTACCGGCGAGCTGGGTTAGAGCGCCAATCTTCGATATCTACCAGTTGGAAGCATATCAAGACACTCGACTAAAAATCACGCCTGGAACCGACATCAACCGGATTGACAGGCAATACATTGTTTCTAACGCCCCCAATGGAATTACAAGTATCAAGTGCACGGGTTTTGGTCTGCCGAACCCTATTTGCGAAGTTAGCTCTATGTGGCAAGGCTTGCATTTGTTCTATTGGTTTGATCACAAGGAACTAGAGCGTTGGTCAACCATCCACAGCAGGCTGATAGCAAGGCTGGATTCATTTTTAATCCGTTAATTTTCATTTAAAAAATCAGGAGATATTCAATGGCCATAGATACACCTCAAGTGCGGTATACGCTTTCGGATGACGCGATTGCGCAGATTCGACTGATTGCAAACAGATTACCAACACAACCAAGCACTACTCCCGGCCAATACGCTCCAATCTATCAAATCATTTACAACGACCTAAAGAATCGCAGTGATGTTAGTCAAGGAACAAAGAATTGGTTAGATATTGCTATTCACGTCAATACGGGAGATCCGAAGGATCTAGTTTTTCAGTATGTTCGAACTGAAACGCAGACCGCTCTTGGTGAAAAAAAAATTCCCATTTCGAATGAGTTTTTCACGTATGGATCAAACAAGCTCGGACAAGGAATAACACAGCTAATTCTCGAAGGCTTCGGAACCGTCCTCCCCGGTCAAATTAGTGAGGCGGCGGGAGAGAGCGGTTTGGCGCCCAGAGATGCACGAAGCGTAATGGAGATTTTTGGCGGCACGATGGGTGACTGGGCTGGAAGCACACCATTCAGCTTAGGCGACTACTACTTGGGGGTTGACACGTCAGGCTACAGGACCGTGGCCGAATCGAAAAGTTTGAGCTGGTACGCAGATGTTTTCATGACCTCATACAACAGGGCTGTTGATGCCAATATACCTGTCGATTCGTTGCCGGGTTCTGTGGGTTATTTTTTGAATCGCCAGATGGCGCGCGCTGACGTAGAAATAAATCAAATGTTGCCGCAGTTCGGCAAGTTTTCCTCTCAAGTAATCAATGGATCGTTTTCTCGAACTGATCAGAAGGTGCCCTGGACATCGCAAATCATACAGTCCATATCAGATGTGTTCTTTGGCAGTACACCAAATACGAAAATTAAGATCACAGAAACGACAACTGGAACTCGTGTCGAAACAGGTGATGCGTTCGTAGACATCATCAAGGCAGCACCAAACAAGATGGTTGTTAGTGCTACCTCCAAGGTAAAACTAACGACAGAAACCTTCGCTTTTGAGACTTTCGCTCTCTCAAACGAAGGCGCGTCCGCTGGTTACAGCATCACACAAACCACCAACATTTCAACAGGTGTCGCTACTTATCAACTCAAAGATGCGGGAGGTAACTTCGTTACCAACGGTACCAACTACACCGTCGCACAAAACAACACCATCGCCTTTGATTCCGTATCCGATCTTGATACCCATAAGCACGTTTACGAGTTCGGCTCAGGAAGACTGATTGCCCAGATCAATGGCGACGGAAGCGGTTTCGTGTATGAACCAAGCGGGACCGAAATCCCATATACCGCAGGCCAACTAAGCTACAACACCAACAGCGGTGTATTGAATGCGACTACTGGTGGACAAACCACCGAACACTTCGGCACGACCAATTTGGTCAACGTCGCTACTGCCACGACGAATGCCACTCCCAGCCAAACCCCGACCCCCGACAGCACCAGCGGCGGCCCCAGCAGAACAAGCAACAACGTGGTGAGCACGGACGGCTACACCGTAAGCATTGGAAATTTCTGGGATGTCAACACCGCAGGCGGTAACCAGGCGGCAGCGGGCTACGCGATCACCGATGGCTTCCGGCCTGGTAATAGCAACATAGGGTTAAATATCAATGCCTCAACCGGCATCGGCCTTAACGTGCCGGCCCCCACCGGCAATACCGACCCAGGCGCCGGTGCGATTAATTACAGCCTGTTCGGCAGCAGCTTGAATAACGCCGCCGCCAGCAATTTCTACCAAATCCCTGTCGACCCCTTGGTGCTGGATCTCAACGGCGACGGCGTCAGGCTCACCAACTACACCGACTCCCCCGTTCTTTTTGATGCGGACAACGACGGTGGCTCGTTGGAACAAACCGGCTGGGTTTCGTCCCAGGATGGAATCGTGGTGCACGACATCAACCACGATGGAAAAATCAACAACATCAGCGAGACGCTCAGCGAGTACTACAACGGCGTTGCGGGCAGCAACGGCATGGCGGGAACGAAACCGTTTGCCAATGGTTTCGCCGCGTTGAAGTCGCTGGACACCAACCATGACAATCAATTCACCAGCGCCGACGCGGCCTGGAGCGAACTCCGTGTGTGGGTGGATGCCAACCACGACGGCAAGACAGACGCGGGTGAACTCAAGACCTTTTCTGATCTCGGCATCACCGCCATTAACCTGAACACCACGGCCCAAAGTGGTGAAGTGCGCGATGGCAACGAAGTACTGGCCAAGGGAAACTTTACTCAAGATGGAATCACGCGGGAGGCCGTCGCCGCCAACTTCCTGGCCAACCCGGCCGGCAGCACCATCACCCAGTCCGGTAGCGGCATCATCGTCTCTACAGAGAACCTGGTGAACGGTGGCGCCGCCACGGCGGCATTTGTTTCGCAGAACACTATTGCCGCCGTGTCTGAATCGCTGTCGGCCACGACACTGGGTGTCAAGAACATCACGGGCGGCGCAGGCAACGACATCCTCACCGGCGATGCACAAAACAACTGGCTGGCAGGTGGCCTGGGTGCCGACAACCTCAATGGTGGCGCAGGCGACGACGTGCTGCTGATCGATGCCAGTGATACCGGCATCAATGGTGGTGACGGCCTGGACATCGCTCAGGTTATAGGCAGCCAGAGCGTCACGCTGAACTTGAGCCAGAGCAATATTGAGATTGCCGTCGGTGGCGACGGCAACGACGTCTTCATCGGGGGCGGCCGAAGCACGGTATTCGTGCGCGGCGGCGCTGGAGATGACATGATTATCGGTGGCGCGGCCAACGACGTGCTGAGCGGCGAAGACGGCGCAGATTTTATTGACGGCGGCGCCGGCAATGACCTGATACGCGGCCATCGCGGGCAAGATCAATTGCTCGGCGGGCAGGGCGACGACGTGCTCGACGGCGGTCTGGAAGATGACACTTTAGGTGGCGGCGCCGGCAACGATGTACTGATAGGCGGCCGAGGGGATGACAAGCTCAACGGCGGTGACGGCATTGACGTGGCTGAGTACTCAGGGTCTTACGCCGACTACCGGATCACCAGGATCAGGGACGAAGCGTCGGGCGGTACGACCTTTCGCGTCGTCGACACCCGGACTGGCCAGGACGGTGCGGATACTTTGACCAATATTGAGAAGCTCAGCTTCTCGGATGTTTCCCGTGTCGACCTGACACTGGCCGCCCCGCTGCCTGTCAAAGACATCCTCACGGTAAATAGCAGCGGAGCTGCGTTGAGTAGAACCACTGCACACCTGCTTTCCAGAACCCAGTTGCTGGCCAATGACAGGGATTGGGACAGTGATATATCCCAACTCAGCATTACCGCGGTGCTTGAGGCGAAAGGCGGTACCGTCAGCCTGACCGCACAGGGTGACGTGCTGTTTACGCCCGATGCCAACTACACCGGCGTGATGAGCTTTAAATACAAGGTGCAGGATGCCCAGGGTAACTACACCCAGGTTACCTCCGGCACGGGACAAACCGAGCCCATGAAGGCGGCGGTCTACCTGCAAACCGCAGACCTGCCCAGTGACCCCTTGGTCGTGGAACAGTGGTACTTGTCGGACACCAATGTCATCGCCGCGTGGGGCACGGTTGCCGAGCAGGCTGCGGGTCGGGGTTACAGCGGCAAAGGCATCAAGATAGGGCAATTCGAACCCGGCGGGCCCTTTAGCACAGGGCCGGAGGTTTTTGACTACCGCCATCCTGATTTGGCCCCCAATGCGGACAAAGCTTGGCTCAATACCCTGGATGCCAATGGGAACAACGGCACACCGCAAACCTTCAGCAACCACGCCACCATGGTCGCAGGGGTGATGGTCGCTGCCAGAAACGGCGAAGGCGGTGTCGGCGTGGCCTATAACGCCAGCCTGGCAGGCCACTACATCCAGGGTGAAGGGCTGGAAGTGACCCAGCTCAACCAGGAGATCACTGCTGCTCTGGCCAAGTTCAAGAACTACGACGTCGTGAACAACAGCTGGGGGCCCACGGCCAACTTTCTGCTCAATGTGACGCCTGTCGGTTTGCTTGAAAACGGAATGCTGGACGCGGTGAGCAACGGCCGCGGCGGCCTGGGAACAGCCATCGTCATGGCGGGCGGCAACGACCGCGAACATGGCGCCAACACGAACTACAACGCGCTCACCGCCAACCGCGCGGTCGTCACGGTGGGCAGCATCAACGCGCCCGGTGACTTGGGCACCTTGCAGATGGGCAGCAAGCCCTTCAGCAACCCCGGCTCCAGCATCCTGGTATCGGCTCCCGGAAGCAATATCGATTCCACCAGCCGCGAGCTGATTGCCGACAATGGCTCCACCTTTGGCAGCCAGTACAACACGAGCCAGGGCACCAGCTTTGCCGCGCCTATCGTGAGCGGTGTGATCGCTTTGATGTTAGAAGCCAATCCGAAGCTGGGCTATCGGGACATTCAAACCATCCTGGCCATGAGCGCCACCCAGTTCGCCGACCCGAACGGCACGGACTGGACCTACAACACGGCCAAGAACTGGAACGGCGGCGGCATGCACGCCAGCCACGACTACGGCTTCGGCAAGGTTGACGCGCGTGCGGCGGTGCGCCTGGCTGAGACCTGGTATGGCCAGACTACCACCTGGAACGAGCAAACAAAAACGGCCAGCAGCGCTACGCTGAATGCCGCCATACCCGATGGGGCTGGAGTGCTGACGCAGACGCTCACCATGGCGGCAGGCCTGGACGTGGAAACCGCGCAGGTGACACTGGAGCTGACTCACCAGCGCTGGGGCGACCTGATCATCAAGCTGATCTCGCCCACCGGCACCGAAAGCATCCTGGTGAATCGCCCAGGCAAGGCGCCGGGTAGCGCCGCGAGTGATCTGGGCGATGCCACCTCGGGTACTTTGAGCTTCAGCTTTAATACCACCCATGTGCGCGGTGAGACCAGCGGTGGAAACTGGACGCTGCAGGTCATTGATGCGGCAACGGGCAGCACGGGCACACTGAAGAACTGGAAGCTGGACCTGTATGGCGCGACTTCCGACAGCGATGACGTGTACGTCTACACCAATGAATTTGCCAGCACGGCTGGTCGCACGACGCTGACGGACACCAACGGTGGCAGCGACATCATCAACGCCAGCGCCGTCACCGGCAACAGCACCATCAACCTGAACAACGGCAGCACCAGCACGCTGGCGGGTAAAACGCTGACGCTCAATGGCGACATCGACAAGGCTTTTGGCGGTGATGGCAACGACACATTGCTCGGTAGTGCCGGCGTTAACGTGCTGATCGGTGGAAGAGGTAACGACAACATCACCGGTGGAGGCGGCCTTGACCGGCTCGAAGGTGGATATGGCAACGACACCTTGACCGGCGGAACGGAAGATGATTTGTTTGTGGTGCAAAAAGACGCGGGCAGCACCGACACGATCGTCGATTTCAATACAGCTTCAGGCGCAGAAAAGATCGTGCTCGTTGGGTTTGATAGCGTCACGGATGCAACCCAGCTCAGCTTGACCCAGGTTGGCGCCAACGTGCAGATTGGCCTGGGCCAGGGGCAATTCATTATTCTGTCCAACACGACGGTCGCGCAGGTGTCTGAGCAGAACTTCGTGTTTGTGTCCGACGCCAGTTTTGTCGACGAATATGCGATCCGCTGGAACAATCCGGGTTTTTGGCTGGGTACCACCGGCGTGGACAACCAGCTGATCACCTCGACTTTCGGGGACCTGCGAGCTACAGCCCTTGCGGGAGATGACGTGGTGGGTGCTACCAGCGCGAATGACCTTATTGACGGCGGCAACGGCAACGACACTATTTGGGGGGACTATCCTGGTTACACCCCTGTGCCTGGCGCCGACTGGATCGAGGGTGGCTCGGGCAACGACACGTTGTACGGCGGCAGTGGAGGCGATTGGTTGGTCGGTGGCAGCGGCAATGATGTCGAGTACGGCGAAGACGGCAATGACTACCTGATTGGAAATACGGGCGTTGATCACCTGGATGGGGGAGCCGGCGACGACCTCATTACCCTCGACGGCGATGTGGGAACGGTCAACGGCACGACGTTTGGCTACTACGGAACGCGTGTCGGCGGGGCCGGCGCGGATGTCTTTAAAGTGCTGGCCAATGGCGGTGGCAATGCGGGCTTCAGCGCTGCCGGTGGCACTTTCAGCGCATCCAACCTGATTGCAGATTTTGATCCCAACCAGGTGGGCGAAAAAATCGACCTGCGCGCCTTTGGCTGGATCACCAGCCTGGCTGACCTGGGCATCCAGAATCTGAGCATCAATGGTGTGCAGTTCGCGCGCATTTCGGTCAGTAACGGCGCACAGTCGCTCAACCTCAATATACGGGGTGTCTCGCCTTCGCAACTCAATGCCAGCCATTTTGTCTTTGCGCCGGCGACGCCCGGTGCGGTCACGGGCACTATCGGCAATGACACCCTGACCGGCGACGCCGGGGCAAACACCATCAACGGCCTCGCTGGAGCCGACAGCATGACAGGGCGCACAGGCGACGATAGCTACATCGTCGACAACGTGGGTGACACGATCAACGAGCTTCCCGGCGGCGGCTACGACAGTGTGCAGTCGAGTGTGAACTACACCCTCAGCGACAACGTCGAAGCCTTGACGCTGACTGGCGCAGGCAACCTCAACGCCACCGGAAATGCGCAACGCAATCGCCTGGTGGGCAATGCGGGCAGCAACCGGCTGGATGGCGGCGCCGAGGCCGACAGCATGCTGGGCGGCGCGGGAAGCGATACCTATGTGGTGGAGGACCAGCTCGACACCGCCTATGAGAACTTCAACGAAGGAACGGACAAGGTGGAGTCCTCTGTCTCCTGGACCTTGGGCAACAACTTCGAAAACCTCACGCTTACGGGCACCGGCAATATCAATGCCACAGGCAATGATGTTTCCAATATCCTGGTGGGCAACTCCGCCGACAACATCATCGACGGTGCGCAAGGCGCCGACGTCATGTCGGGTGGGGCAGGCAACGACACCTTCTATTTCGACAACGCGGGTGATACCGCGTTCGAGGAGGCCGATGCCGGCATCGATACCGTCTATACCAATGTGAACCTGGCGCTTGAGGCCAATGTGGAAAACGGCGCGTTGTTCGGCTCGGCCACCACGCTGACAGGCAACAACCTTGACAACACGCTGCTGGGCAACAGCCTGGCCAATACCCTGTCGGGCGGGGCCGGCAACGACGTGCTGGACGGCGGGGCAGGGGCGGATGCCATGAGCGGCGGCACCGGCGATGATGTGTTTGTTGTGGACAATGCGGGCGACACCGTCACTGAGAGCCTGGCAGGGGGCACTGACACGGTGGTCGCCAGCCTGAGCTACACCCTGGGTGCCAACACGGAGAATCTGGTCTTGTCCGGAAGCTCCAACCTGAGCGGAACCGGCAATACGTTGGACAACCAGATCAGCGGCAACAGCGGCAACAACACGCTGAGCGGCGGCGCCGGCAATGACGTGCTGGATGGCGGGGTAGGGACGGACGCCATGGCCGGGGGCTCTGGCGACGATACCTACTATGTGGATGCGGCCGGCGATACGGTTGCCGAAAGCGCTGGCGAAGGCACTGACACCGTTGTCAGTGCTCTTAGCTATAGCCTGGGTGCCAACCTTGAAAATCTCACGCTCTCGGGCTTTGGCAATACCAACGCGACGGGAAACAGCCTGGCGAATAGCTTGCTGGGCAACAGCGGCGACAACATACTCGACGGTGATGCCGGTGCGGACAGCCTGCGTGGGAAAGCCGGGGCCGATCTGCTGCGCGGTGGTGCTGGCAACGATAGTTACCTGTTCTCCCTCGGCGATGGACCGGACACCATTGAAGAGAATGACAGCACGGTGGGAAATACCGACACCGTGTCGTTTGGGCCCGGCATTGCGCCGGCATCTGTCACGGTCTCCCGGTCAGGCCAGAATCTGGTGTTGAGCTACGGTGCCGGCGACAGCGTCACGGTTAAAAACTGGTTTGCGAGCAGCGCGCAGAAGATCGAACAGGTCAGCTTTGCCGAGGGAGGCAGCTGGGGCGTGGCTCAGCTTACCGCCCTGGCCAATCTTGCGCCTGTCGTGGCCAGTCCCCTCGCGGGGCAGGCTGTGAACGAAGACGCCGCCTGGACTTTCACGGTCCCGGCAAACACTTTCACCGACGCCGATGCGGTGGTCGGCGATACCCTGGGCTACAGCGCAAGCCTTGCGGATGGATCCGCGTTGCCCTCTTGGTTGAGTTTTGATGCGCAAACAAGAAGCTTTGCAGGCACACCGTCGAATGCGGATGTGGGAAACCTCAATCTTCGCGTCACGGCGACGGATACCAGCGGCGCCGTTGTGTCCAGCGCTTTCACGGTCACCATTGGCAACACCAATGATGCGCCTACCCTTGTCAATGCTTTGGGCAACCAGCCAACGGCGGAAGACGCGGCCTGGAGTTTTACGGTTCCCGCCGGCGCATTCGCCGATGTGGATCTGGGCGACAGCCTGAGTTACAGCGCCAAGCTGGCCAACGGCGATGCGTTGCCAGGCTGGATCAGCTTCAATGCCGTGACCAGAACTTTCAGCGGAACACCATCGAACGGGGAGGTCGGGCTTGTCGGCCTGCGCGTCACCGCCACCGACTCCGCGGGAGCCAGCGCCTTCAGCAACTTCACGGTGACGGTCACGAATACCAACGACGCCCCCACACTGGCCGCCGGCATTGGGAACCAGTCGGCCGCCGAAGATGCGGCATGGTCGTTTACGGTTCCAGCGGACGCGTTTGCCGATGTGGATGCGGGTGACAGCTTGAGCTACAGCGCCACGCTAGCTAACGGAGATGCATTGCCGGGCTGGCTGAGCTTCAATGCCACCACCCGTACTTTCAGCGGAACGCCGCTGAACGGCGACGTCGGCAACCTGGGCTTGAAGGTGACCGCCACAGATGCTGCCAGCGCCAGCGTCAGCAACACCTTCAGTTTGGCCATAGCCAACACCAACGATGCACCTGTCGTGGCCCTGGCAATTGCCAGTCAGCCGGCGTCGGAAGACGCGCCCTGGAACTACACCGTGCCAGCAGGCACGTTTGCCGATGTGGACACGGGCGACAGCCTGAGCTACACCGCCACGCTGGCCAACGGCGATGCGTTGCCGGGCTGGCTGAGCTTCAATGCCATTACCCGCACTTTCAGCGGAACACCTGGCAACAGCGAAGTCGGTAGCCTGAGCCTCAAGGTCACGGCCACCGATCTGGCGGGCGCCAGCGCCAGCAGCGTTTTCATCGCGACGGTGGCCAACGTTAACGATGCCCCGATCGTCTCCAGCGTGATCTCGGGCCAGGGCCTCACGGAAGACACGGCCTGGAGTTTTACCGTGCCTGCGGGAACCTTTGCCGATGCGGATGCCGGCGACAGCTTGAGCTATAGCGCAACATTGGAAAACGGAGATGCCTTGCCGAGTTGGCTGAGCTTCGATACGGCGACCCGGACCTTCAGCGGAACACCCGGCAATGCCGACGTGGGAATCCTCAATCTCCAGCTGACCGCCACCGATGCGGCGGGCGCCAGCACCAGCAGCACCTTCAGCGTAGCGGTGACCAATGTCAACGATGCACCGACCGTCGCAAGCGCGATCTCCGGGCAAAGCGCGACGGAAGACGCGGCCTGGACTTACACGGTGCCGGCCGGCACGTTTGCTGACGCGGATGCGGGCGACAGTTTGAGCTACAGCGCCACGCTCGGAAATGGCGATGCGCTGCCGGCCTGGTTGAGCTTTGATGCGGTGACCCGTACCTTCAGCGGTACACCCGGCAACGCCGACGTCGGCAACATGAGCTTCAAAGTCGATGCCACAGATGCGGCCGGCGCCACCGCCAGCGGCATCTTCAGCGTGGCCGTGACCAATACGAACGATGCGCCCACCGAAGCCAGTGCCATTGCCGACCAGGCTACGGGCGAAGATGCCGCATGGAGTTTCACGGTGCCGCTCGGTACTTTCTCCGACCCGGACGCCGGAGACAGCCTGGTCTACAGCGCCGCGCTGGGAAACGGAGACGCTTTGCCGGGCTGGCTGAGCTTCGATGCAAGCACGCGGACATTCAGTGGCATACCGTTGAACGCGGATGTCGGAAATCTGAATCTGCGCGTCACGG
This sequence comes from Polaromonas sp. P1_G1, assembly GCF_056405595.1. Classification (NCBI taxonomy): domain Bacteria; kingdom Pseudomonadati; phylum Pseudomonadota; class Betaproteobacteria; order Burkholderiales; family Comamonadaceae; genus Polaromonas; species Polaromonas sp. P1_G1. The sequence continues at coordinate 91,207 of NZ_JBFUBU010000018.1, read as the reverse complement.
CGACGGATGCCAGCGGCGCCCATGTGTCGAGCGAATTTACCGTGGCGATTGCCAATACCAACGACGCCCCCATCGTGGCCACCGCGATTTCCGCGCAGGGTGCAACGGAAGATGCGGCCTGGAGCTATACGATACCTGCCGGTACGTTCTCCGATATCGATGCGAGTGACAGCCTGAGCTACAGCGCCACGCTGGGCAATGGTGATGTGCTGCCTTCGTGGTTGAGCTTTGATGCGCTGACGCGCACGCTCAGCGGAACGCCGCAAAACGCGGACGCGGGCGGCCTGACGCTGAAAGTCACTGCAACCGATATGGCAGGCGCCACCGCGAACAGCATCTTCAACATCGACGTGGCCAACGTCAATGACGCACCGATGGTTGCCATCGCAATCTCCGGTCAGGGTGCGGAGGAAGATGCCGGCTGGAGCTACACGGTGCCCGCTGGCACGTTCGCCGATATGGATGCGGGCGACAGCCTGAGTTATGGCGCTACGCTGGATAACGGAGATGCGTTGCCGGGTTGGCTGAGTTTTGATGCAGTCACGCGCACCTTCAGCGGAACGCCTCTGAACGCGGACGTTGGAAGCCTGACGCTTCGCGTCACGGCCACCGATGTTGGTGGCGCGACCGCTTCGAGTGCCTTTGTCCTGGCGATTGCCAATACGAACGATGCGCCCATGATTGTCAATGCCATTGGCAACCAAAGTGTGACTGAAGAGGCGGTCTGGAGTTACACGTTGCCGGCCGGCACTTTCCTTGACATGGATGAAGGCGACGTGCTGACCTACAGCGCCAGTTTGGACAACGGGGATGCCTTGCCCGCGTGGCTGGCCTTCGATATCGCAACGCGGAGCTTCAGCGGTACACCCGGTTCAAGCGATCGCGGCTCACTGTCGTTGAAGATCACCGTCTCCGATAGTTTCGGCGCCAGCACCTCTGCTGGGTTCAGTCTGGCTATCGGCGCAGGGGAGGCCACGGTGGTCACCGTATCCGGCACAAGCGCAGACGACACATTGGCGGGCACAAGCACAGCAGACGTGTTCGAAGGGCGAACTGGAGACGACACCCTGTACGGTGGTGAGGGCAACGACGTGTACCTGTATAGCCGGGGAGATGGCTCCGACAGCATCATTGAATACGATGAGACTGCAGGCAACACAGACACCGTGCGCTTTGACGGCACGGTGCTGGCCGGCGACGTCATCGCCAGTCGCGACCAGCAGCACCTGTACCTCAACATCCGCGGAACGACCGACCGCATCACCCTGGCCAACTGGTTCCTTGACAGCGCCTACAGGGTCGAGCGTGTCGAGTTCGCTGACGGCAGCGTGTGGGACGAGGCCACGTTGGCGGCCACGTCCAACTTTGTCGGCACCGAAGGCATGGACCTTATCACCGGAGGTGCCGGCAACAATACCTTCGACGGCGCTGGCGGAGACGACTACATCTTCGACACGGCAGGCGGCAACGACGTGTACCTGTACAAGCGCGGAGACGGCTCGGATTACCTGTACGACCTGGACGCCACCGCAGGCAACATCGACACCGTGCGTTTCGATGCCAGCGTGCTGGCTGGCGACGTCACGCTCACACGCGACCAGGACAACCTGTACCTGAACATCTCAGGGGGCGGCGACCGCATCAAGCTCAGGAACTGGTTCGTGGGAGACCAGTTCAAGATCGAGCAGGTGCAGTTCACCGATGGCAACGTGTGGGACCTGCAAACCCTGGCCGCCTCGGCAAGCGTCATTAGCCTCAATGTGGTGGGCACGGCAGGCGACGACTACCTCTCGGGCGACATAGGCAACGATACCCTGCAAGGCATGCAAGGCAACGACATTCTGTACGGAGGTAAAGGCAACGACGTCTACCTGTACAGCCTGGGAGACGGCTCCGACGTCATCGTCGAGTACGACGAAATGGCCGGCAATATAGACACCGTGCGTTTCGACGACTCCGTCAGCGTGGCGGACGTCAGGGTCAGCCGCGAAGGGCTCAACCTTTACCTGAGCATGGACGGCAGCACGGACCGCATCGAGATCAGCAACTGGTTTGCCGACGGCGCAGACACGGTGGAACAGGTCGAGTTCGCCGACGGAACGGTGTGGGGCAAGGCGGACCTGGAAGCCAGGTTGCCGGTGCTTATCACCGGAACCGAAGCGGATGATGTACTGGACGGCTCGGATGCCTTCGAGATTTTGGATGGCCAGGGCGGCAACGACTTGCTGAGCGGCGGCGCAGGCAATGACGTCTACCTGTTCAAGCGCGGCGACGGCCAGGACATCATCGATGAGTATGACGAGACTCTCGGCAACATCGACACCGTGCGCTTCGACAGCGGCATTTCAGTGGCCGATGTCAAGGTCACCTTTGACTCCTCTGGCCATTTGTTCCTGAGCATAGACGGCACCCAGGACCGCATCCAGCTCAATTACTGGCTGCAGGGTGAGGCCTACCAGGTCGAGCGTGTCCTGTTTGCCGACGGCACTGTGTGGAACCAGGTAGACCTGGAAGCCATGGCGGTGTTCGGCCCTTCGGAAGGCGACGACTACCTGGAAGGAACTGAGGATGGTGAGCTGCTGCTGGGCCTGGGCGGCGTCGACCTCCTGTACGGCCGCGGCGGCAACGACGTCATCGATGGCGGCAGCGGCGACGATTACCTGGAAGGTGGCGAGGGCGACGACTTGCTGGCCGGCGGGACCGGTGACGACAGCCTGAACGACGGCGCCGGCAACGACGTGTACATGTACAGCCGGGGCGACGGCTCAGACCGTATCAGTGACTATGACGAGACCGTCGGCAATATCGACACGCTGCGGTTTTACGACGGCACGATCACGGCCTCGGACATCAAGGTGACCCGGAGTGCCGTTGACTTGTACTTGCAGATTGAGGGCACGGGCGACAAGATTGCCTTCAATGACTGGTTCGGCGACGAGGGGAGCCGGATTGAGCGGGTTGAATTTTCCGATGGCACGGTCTGGGATGCAGCCATGATGGAAAGCCTGGTTACCCTGGCGCCGGCTACCGAAGGCAACGATGTCCTGTATGGCACGGAGGCCTCCGAGACGCTCAATGCGCTCGGTGGCGATGACGACCTGCTTGGCAACGGCGGTGACGACATCCTCGACGGTGGTGCGGGCAACGACTACCTCAACGGCGGTACAGGTAATGACACCCTCGATGGCGGCGAAGGTAACGACGAAATCGAGGGCGGAACGGGTAACGACGTGTACCTCTTCGGTCGCGGCAGTGGCAACGACGAGATCTCCGACTACGACGAAACAGCCGGCAACATCGACACGCTCCGTTTTGACGCAACGGTTGCGCCTGGCGACATCAGGCTCACGCGCGACAGTTCCAGCCTCTTTTTGACGATTGAGGGAACCAGCGACCGGATAGCGCTTGATGGCTGGTTTCTGGACGAAGCCCATCAGGTCGAGATCATTGAATTCGCCGACGGAACGGTCTGGCACAGGGCCGACGTGGATGCGCTCCCCATCGTATTTGCGGGCACCGACGGGGATGACATGCTGGCCGGTACCGATGGCGCCGACGTGATCGACGGTGGGGCTGGCAACGACACCCTCAATGGCGGTGCCGGCAACGACGTCTATCTGTACAAGCGCGGAGACGGTTCGGACACCATCAACGAATACGACCCCCTGGCCGGCAATGTCGATACGCTCCGTTTCGACAGCACGGTGGCCGTGTCTGACGTCCAGGTGACGCGTAGCGGCAACAACTTGTACCTCGGCATCAACGGTACCGCCGACAGGATCACGCTGACCGAGTGGTTCGGCAACGGCGACAGGAGGATAGAGCAGGTTGAATTTGCTGATGGCACTGTATGGGGCACCTCGGCCCTGTCGGCGATGGCTGTATTTATGGGCACGGCGGGTGATGATGTCATCATGGGATCCATGCTTGGCGACGTGTTCGATGGCGGCGCCGGCAACGATACGCTCTACGGCAACGCGGGCAACGACGTTTACCTCTACAAGCGAGGAGACGGCTCGGACACCATTGCTGAGTCCGACGATACCGTGGGAAATGTCGACACGATTCGCTTTGGCGATGCGGTGCTGGCAAGTGATGTCAAGATCACCCGTGATGCCTGGCACCTCTATCTGCACATAGAGGGCACGGCCGATGTGATCACGGTGAAGAACTGGTTCTTCAACGACAGGTACCGGATTGAGCAAATCGAGTTTGCCGACGGCACGGTGTGGGACAAGGCCCAGGTGACGGCCTTGGTGGCTGCCGCGGTGGTTACTGGCACCAGTGGTGATGACTATCTGTGGGGGACCGGGGACGCAGATACGATGGAGGGCGGCGCCGGCAATGACACGCTTCGAGGCGATAACGGCAACGACGTGTACCTGTACAAACGGGGCGACGGCACGGACACCATCACGGACCACGATGTGTCGGCCGGCAATATCGACACAGTCCGTTTCGATAGTTCAGTGACCGTGGCGGATATCCGAGTCAGCCGGGACCAGGCCAATCTGTACCTGAACATAGCGGGCACGACGGACCGCATCAACCTGAATAACTGGTTTGACGGCGATGCCGACAAGGTCGAGCGCGTCGAGTTCGCCGACGGTACGGTATGGAATCAAAGTGACTTGCTGGACCTGAGCATTGTTCGTGGGACCGCGGGAGATGACTCTCTCTCGGGCACTGGAGGCGACGACATATTGCAAGGGCAAGGCGGTAACGACCTGTTGGACGGGGGCATCGGCAACGACGTCTACCTCTACAAGCGTGGGGACGGATCGGACACCATCAGCGATTACGACTCCCAGACCGGCAACGTTGATACCGTGCGCTTCGACAATTCGGTGGGCGTTGCAGATATCAAGGTGACCCGTGACCAGTACAACCTCTACCTGAACATCAACGGCACAACAGACCGGATCACGCTGCGATACTGGTTTGACGGCAACAACAACAACGCCTTCAAAATCGAGCAGGTCCAATTTGCCGACGGCACGGTGTGGGATATCCCGGCCTTGACCGCCATGGCGGTGTTTGGCGGGACGGCGGGTGATGACCTCGTGATGGGTTCAATCCTCGGCGACGTGATTGATGGCGGCACCGGCAACGACACGCTCAACGGCAATATTGGCAATGACGTGTACCTGTACAAGCGGGGGGATGGCTCGGACATCATCACCGAATACGACACCACGGCTGGCAACATCGATACCCTCCGCTTCGACAGCTCCGTGACGGCCGGCGACATCAAGCTCAATCGCGACGGCTGGAATCTCTATCTGAGCATAGACGGTACAACGGACGTGATCAGACTGGGCTACTGGTATCTGAACGATGCCTACAAGATCGAACAGGTCGAGTTTGCCGACGGCACGCTGTGGAACAAAACCGACTTCGCCGCGATGGCGAATGCTACGGTGTTCGGCGGCACTGACGGCAATGATTACATCGAGGGAACGGGGGGCGACAACGTGCTGGAGGGCGGCGGTGGAGACGACCAGCTTCGCGGCTTGGCGGGCAACGATGTGTACCTGTACAAGCGAGGCGACGGCAGGGACACCATCACGGACCATGATGTGTCGGCCGGCAATATAGACACAGTCCGCTTCGACGGCTCGGTGGCCGTGGCGGATATCCATGTCAGCCGCGATCAGTACAACCTGTACCTCAACATAGCGGGCACGACGGACCGCATCAACCTGAACAACTGGTTTGACGGGGATGCCGACAAGGTCGAGCGTGTCGAGTTCGCCGACGGCACGGTGTGGAACCAAAGCGACTTGCTGGACTTGAGCATTGTTCGCGGTACCGCGGGGGATGACTCTCTCTCGGGCACTGGAGGCGACGACATATTGCAAGGGCAAGGCGGTAACGATCTGTTGGACGGGGGCATCGGAAACGACGTCTACCTCTACAAGCGTGGAGACGGATCGGACACCATCAGCGACTACGACTCCCTGACCGGCAACATTGACACCCTTCGTTTTGACAGTTCGGTGGTCATGGCAGACGTCAAAGTGACTCGTGACGCCTCAAATCTGTATCTGAACATCAACGGCACCTCAGACCGGATCACGCTGCGAGCCTGGTTTGATCAAGATGGCTTCAAGGTCGAGCAGGTTGAATTTTCTGACGGCACGATCTGGGGCACTTCGGCGCTTGCGGCGATGGCGGTGTTTGCGGGTACGGCGGGCGATGATCTCGTGATGGGATCGATTCTTGGTGATGTGATCGATGGCGGCGCCGGCAACGACACGCTCAACGGCAATATCGGCAACGACGTGTACCTGTATAGGCGCGGGAACGGTTCGGACATCATTGCCGAATACGACACCACCGCTGGCAACATCGATACCCTCCGCTTCGACAGTTCCGTGACGGCCGGCGACATCAAGCTCAACCGCAACAATTGGGATCTTTACCTGAGCATAGACGGYACGACGGACGTGATCACGCTGTACCACTGGTATCTGAACGATGGCTACAAGATCGAGCAGGTCGAATTTGCTGATGGCACGCTGTGGAACAAAGCCGACTTCGCCGCGATGGCGGCAGCGGTGGTGTTTGGCGGAACCCAGGGTGATGACTACATGCTTGGCGCCACCAGCAATGACATGCTGAGAGGGCTTGGCGGCAGCGACATGCTCGATGGCGCCGGTGGCTTCGATGTGCTTGAAGGCGATGCAGGAAACGACCAGCTCGCGGATGGCAATGGCAGCAATTACCTCAATGCAGGAGCCGGCGCCGATCATTTGAGCGGCAGCGCCGCCGCTGCGGACCTCTTTATAGGTGGCACCGGAAACGACGTGGTCAACCTCGGAAACGGGAAAGACCTCATCGCTTTCAATGTCGGTGACGGCCAGGATACGGTGTATGCGAGCGGCGCCTCCGTGGGCCCGGACGACACCGTCAGCCTTGGCGGCGTCGGCCTTGACTACGCCAAGCTGAGCCTGCAAAAGAGCGGTAACGACCTGATCCTCAAGATCAGCGACACCGACCAGCTCACCTTCAGCTACTGGTACGGCAGCACGGCCAACCAGAGCGTGCTGAACCTGCAACTGGTGGCAGAAGCCATGGCCGCCTTTGATGCGAACTCCAGCGACCCGCTGCTTAACAAGAAGGTGCAGACCTTTGACTTCCAGGGATTGGTCAGCGCGTTTGATGCAGCGCGTACGGCCACGCCAGGGCTGAGCAGCTGGGCGCTGAGCAACGGGCTCACACAGTTCCACCTTGCGGGCAGCGACAGCGAAGCGCTTGGCGGCGACCTGGCCTACCACTATGGAGCCGACGGCACGCTGGCCGGCATGGGCCTGGGCAAGGCGCAGGACGTGCTGACGAATGCGCAATTTGGTGTGCAGGCGCAGGCCATCCATTCGACGGCGAGTTTGCAGGACGGCCTGGTTCGCTTGGGCTAATGGGTATGACACGGGCTCTGCGCGAGGTTCTGGCTACCGCGGCATTGGTCGTGGCCGGGATCAACCAGGGCAAGCGGACGGTGCTCGAGTATTTGCTGTCGCCTGTGCAGAAGGCGGTGCAGGAGTCGGGGAGGGAGATGTGAAGGAGGTAAGGACGATTGAGCACGAAAAACGCTTCTTGCAATTTGCATCTCAAGTGAACCAAGAACTGCCGAGAGATATCGCATGTACCGTCTGAGCTATGTCTTGATTGCTGTGGCCGCGCTGATAGGCTGCGGTCCTGATGACCAACGGCGGGCCGAACTGGCCGAGGAAAAACGTGTTGCCTGCCTGGACAAGATTTGCGACGGCGATGTCCAGCCTGCGGTTGAACCTGGGAGGCAGTTGTTCAAAGTCAACGGGCAATGGTTTTCCGGGCCGTGGGAGTATGGCAGTCCCAACCTTCGCGGCATTACTTTTTACTGGCCCAGCAAGACCCCGTTGACGGGCCGAGCGGATCGGCAAAGTTACCCGGAGCAGGGGAAAAACTTCTACGAAGTAGCGATTGAAATTTTTCTGCGCTCCAGCCATATTCCGGCTGAGCCACGCGGCTACCAGCTTATCAAGCTGGCGGAGTTAAACGGTTGGATTGCAGAGCGCAGAACGCTGCGGCCGGGGTTGGAGGCCATCACCATGAAACATGTGATCGGTCCTGGCGACCATTACATCGATCACCTTACTTATTACGTAGCCACCCAACTCAAAGGCCCTGATGGGTTGCCACCTGTCGCGGGCTGCAGCCACGCAGATCCCCGCAATGGTGGGGGTACTGGATTCATGTGGCAGCCCGGAATCTGGGCCGGCGTGCGCATGAATCAAAAGCATTGTGCCGACTGGCCCGAGATATATCTTGAAATCACCCGCATCCTTCAGTTAATCAAGAGAGCTTAAAAATGACAAAACTTACAACAGAGGAACTCAATCAAATCAGTTCCATGCGCGATCAAGCCCGACGGTGAGTTTGCAGGAAGGGCTGATCCGCCTCGGCTAAGCAGTGTGGGACCCATCGCCCCAGGGGCAGGAGGGGGCGGGAAACGAAGTGCTTGATGAAAGTGGGCGGTCTGAATATACTGTACGTAAATACAGTATTTCGGGCCGATCCCATTTTGTCGGCCGGCTGTTTCCACCCCATGTCCGACGCTATCATCCCCATCCACGCCATCAAGGGCCGCGGCACTGCCACGCGCATTGCGCACCGGTTTGAGAAAGACGTGCGTGCGGCCTGGGACGACGGCTGGGGCACGCTCGAAGAAGAGGCGGCAGGCGAGGCACCACGGCCTGAGACCGAGGTCACGTTTGAGACCGCGCGCAGCGCGATCAGCAAAAACGATTCGCCTGACATCCATTTCGACTATTCGGTCAATCCTTACCGTGGTTGTGAGCACGGCTGCGTGTACTGCTATGCGCGGCCCACGCACAGCTACCTGAACCTTTCGCCGGGCCTGGATTTTGAAACGCGGCTGATCGCCAAGCGCAACATCGTCGAGGTGCTGCGCGCCGACCTGGGCAAGCGCAGCTACGTTCCCAAGCTGATCAATATCGGCTCGGCGACCGACTGCTACCAGCCGATAGAGCGCGAGCTCAAGCTGACGCGCAGCGTGATCGAGCTGATGCAAGAGGTGGGGCAGCCGTTTTCCCTGGTCACCAAGTCCAGCGGCGTGGAGCGCGACCTGGACCTGATCGCGCCCATGGCGGCCGCAAAGCTGGCCGCGATCTACGTGACCATTACCACGCTGGACGGTGAAGTGGCGCGCAAACTCGAGCCGCGCGCGGCCGCGCCGCACCGGCGCCTGCGCACCATACGCACGTTGGCCGAGCACGGCGTGCCGGTCGGTGTGAGCCTGGCGCCGCACATTCCTTTCGTCACGGAAGACATGGAGCAGGTGCTGGAAGCGGCTTGGGAGGCCGGCGCACGCTCGGCGTTTTACCATGTGATCCGGCTGCCCTGGGAGCTTGCGCCCATCTTCAAAGAGTGGCTGGAACTGCACTACCCGCAGCGCGCGGCGCGCATCATGGCGCACATCCATGAAATGCGCGGCGGCAAGGATTACGACAGCGATTTCGCGACGCGCATGAAGGGCTCGGGCCTGTGGTCCGACCTGGTGCGCCAGCGTTTTGTCAAAGCCTGCAGGCGGCTGGGCTTTAACCGCGAGCGTGTGGAGCTGGATTTGAGCCGCTTCAGGCCGCCGGGTGCCGCGGGGCAGGGTAGTTTGTTCTGAACGTATAGTGCAAGCCGTTAGATCGTAAATAGATTCCCAAGGAGTTCAGCGTGGCATTCGAATGGAGATATTCATCGGACGATGTGGACTGGGATGCCTTGTCGCATCTGTACCGCATCGCGCCCCTGGGCGAAAAGAAACCGGCAGACCTCAAGGTTGTTTTCTCCAACAGCCTGTTCAAAAGTTTTGTGTATGACGGCGGTCAGTTGATCGGTGCCGGCCGCGCACTGGCCGACGGTATGGACTGCTCTTACATCTGCGATATCGCGGTGCATCCGGACCACCAGGGCGTGGGCCTGGGCAAGGACATTGTGGCCGCGCTGGTCGGCCTGTCCAAGGGGCACAAGAAGATCATCCTTTATGCGGTGGCCGGCAAGGAGCCGTTTTATCGCAAGCTGGGCTTTCGGCGCATGCTGACTGCGATGGCGATTTTTGCGAACCAGGAGCAGGCGATGAAAAACGGTTTGATCAGCGGCGACTGAATTGGTTTTGCTCCTTCCCCCTCTGGGGGAAGGCAGGGATGGGGGCTGACGGCGCTGGATATTTCGCTGGCTTGCTTAAGGCCGCTGGCCCTCACCCTGACCCTCTCCCAGGGGGAGAGGGAACAAAGCGGGGAGAGGGAATAAACGCGCGGCCGCCGGCCCTCACGCTAACGTAAATAGCTGCGGTTCAAGCGTATCTCAAGCTTCTTCTGCAGCGTCTCAAACGACGCACTCATGGCCCAATAAATCCCCGCAGCCGCCAGGTAAAGCGGAAAGGGCTGGAAAGTGGTGGCGATCACTTCCTTGGTCGCCAGCATCAGTTCGCCGACGGCGATCACCGAGACCAGCGAGGTGTCCTTGATCAGGCTGATCAGGCTGTTGGACAGGCTGGGCACGGCCAGCCTCAGGGCTTGCGGGCCTATCACGTAGCGCAGGGTCTGTGCCTGCGTGAGGCCCAGGCTGCGGGCCGCGTTCCACTGGCCGTGCTCCACGCCGTTGATCGCGCCGCGAATCGTTTCCGACAGGTAGGCGCCCACGTTCAGGCTCAGGCCCAGGATGCCGGCGCTGATCGGGTCGAACTGTATGCCTATGCTGGGCAAGCCGAAGTAGATGACGAAGAGCTGCACCAGCAGCGGCGTGCCGCGCATGCAGCTGACGTACAGGGTCGCGAACTGTGAAAGCCCGGGCACCTTGGCCAGCCGCGTGACGGCCACGATGGTGCCGATAATGGCGCCGAAGAAAACAGACGCCACCGCCAGCAACAGCGTCCACGCCGCACCTTTGAGCATCAAGGGCAAGGCATCGCGCAGCAGGGAGGTCAAGCCGGACAAGTCCATAAGGGTCTCCACAAATAAAAACCCCGGCTCGCGAGCCGGGGTGTCAGGCGCCTGCCGAAAGAGGCGCGCGGCTGGATCGATGTTACTTCGCCACGGGCGGTTTGCTCACGTCGCGGTCAAACCACTTGGTGGAGATCTTCGCGAAGCTGCCGTCGGCCTGCAGGTCGGCCAGCGCCTTGTCGAGGGCGGCCTTGAACTTTGGGTTGTTCTTGACGAAGGGGATGCCGGATTTTTCGAGCTCGCCGACAGGCGCGCCGGGCTTGAGCGGCAGCTTGGTCTGCTTGACGATGTAGGGAATCAGCAGGCTGTCGTTGAGTGCCGCATCTATGCGGCCCAGGGCCAGGTCCTGCAGATACTCTTGCGCGCCGGGATAGGTCTTGACGTCGATGCCGCCGACTTTTTTGGCGATGTCGGCGTAGTTGGTGCCCTGGCCCAGGCCCAGCTTCTTGCCCTTGAGGTCGGCCAGCGACTTGAACTCTCGCTTTTCATCCTTGCGGATGATCAGCTGCGGGGCGGAGATGGTATAGGGCTCGGAGAAATCAAAGGTCTCCTTGCGCTTGTCGGTGATGCCGACCTGGTTGATCACCACGTCGTATTTACCGGCTTGCAAGCCGGCCAGGATGGCGCTCCATTCACTGGTCGAGAACTCGGCCTTCACGCCCAGCTTTTGCGCCAGGGCATTGGCCAGTTCCACTTCAAAACCGGCGAGCTGGCCGCCTTCCTTGTAATTGAACGGGGGATAGGTGCCTTCGAGCGCCACCTTGAGGGTGCCGCGCTGCTTGACGGTGTCCAGCAGGTCGGCTGCGCCGGCGCTGAAAGCGAGTGTGAGAAGGAGCGTGGAGGCCAGAGCCTTGCGGATATTCATATTCAGCCCTTGCATAAGAGAGTTGTTATTGAGATGCAGGTTGAATATTAAATCTGTTCGCCATGCTGGTGCATGCCGCCCCAAAAAAGCCCTACGTCGCATCCGGGTGCTCCCGGCCGGGCTTCCTAAGGCTCAGGGCTTGGCGCAGTGCGCGTAGATGTCGAGCGCTGGCTTGTAGACGCCGGTCTGCACATTCATCAGGCCCAGCACCGAGTGGAAGTAGTTGTCGTGGCTCACGGGCGCATCGAGCTGCTGCTTGAGGCAGGCTGTTGTCAGCTTCCCGCGCTGCTCGAAGCCGGGCGACAGCCAGGTGATCCAGGGCACGCGCTTTTGCACGTCGGGCGCGATGCCGTAGGGCATGCCGTGCAGGTAGAGGTTGTTCTCGCCCAGTGATTCGCCATGGTCCGCCAGGTAGAGCAGGGCGGGCGCACTGTGCGCTTCCTGCGCCTTGAGCCACTGGATGGACGAGGCCAGCAGCTGGTCGGTGTAGACGATGCTGTTGTCGTAGGCATTGAGCAGGCCTTCACGGCTGCAGCTTTGCAGTGCGTTGTCGGTGCACTCGGGCAGAAATTTTTTGGAGGCCTGTGGCGAGCGCTTGTAATAGGCCGGGCCGTGGCCGCCCATCTGGTGCATCACCACGACCACGCCTTTGGCACGCCGTTCGGCCGGCAGCGCGGCGATGCGCTCGTTGATGCCGTGCAGCATCACTTCGTCAAAACACTCGCCGCTGTCGCACAGGCCCGGCACCTTGAGCTGCACCGTGTTGACGCTGGGCACGCGGTCGCACACGCCCTTGCAGCCCGACTGGTTGTCTATCCAGAGCACGGCCAGGCCGGCGCGCTGCAACACGTCGAGCAGGCCCTCGTAGTTGGCGGGCCGCGCGTCGTAGGCCTCACGCCCGAAGTTGGAGAACATGCAAGGCACCGAGGCTGCCGTGCTGGTGCCGCAGGACCAGGCGTTGCGCTGGCTCGCGACATTCTCTTTGGCGAGCAGCGGGTTGGTGGGCCGGCCGTAGCCGTTGAGCGAGAAGTTGCCGCTGCGCGCCGTCTCGCCCAGCACCAGCAGCAGCAGCGGCGGCTTGTTTTGCACGGTGTAGCTGGCGCCCAGTTTGGCGTCTTCGCCCAGCGGCAGCACGATGGATTCATCGCGCTGGAAGGGTTTGGCCGCGATGGAGCCCAGCGCGTAAAAAGAGTTGAGCGGGTTGATCAGGTAGCGCACATGGGTGTAGTTGCGCATGACCGAGGCGATGCTCTGGAAGAACAGGAAGACCACCAGCACCAGCAGCACAGAGGCGCCGGCCAGCGTGGCGAAGTTGCCGAGCAGCTGGCGCGCGGCGCTGGCGCGCCTGACCTTCTGCCGCCACAGCAGCACCAACGGCAGCACGGCCAGCACCAGCACCGTGGCCAGCAGGCGCCAGTTCAGCAGGTCGCGGGTCTCGCGCACGTCGGTCTGCAAGGTGTTGACCATCATGGTCTTGTCGATGACCACGCCGTAGGCCATCATGAAGTAGGCACCAAAGGCCGCGGACAGCAGGAAGAGGGTGATGGCCGGCTTGAGCGTCCAGCGCCAGGCCAGCAGGCTCAGCAGGGCGGCGGCGGCCAGCGCGATCACCAGCACCAGGGCAACGCTGATGACGGCGACCTGGCCTGCGCTCAGGCCGGGCAGGCGAGCCAGCTCGCGCCACAGCGCCACATTGCACACCGTGGCGATCCAGAGGCTGGCCAGCACCACCAGCCACAGGGGCCGCATGCCGCGAAGCTGCTGGTCGGAAGGACGGGGAGAGGTGGATGCGTCGGGCGCGGGTTGCAGCGGCATAGCGCTGCATTGTATTTGCCGTGCCTTAGGGCGGGCTTATGGCCTCAAACTGCCGCGGCCAGGCCCAGCTGCCGTGCATGGTGGCGCAGGTGTTCGGCCATGAAGCTCTCGATGAAATAGTAGCCGTGGTCGTAGCCCGCATGGCGGTGCAGCGCCAGCGGCTGGCCGGCCTTGGCGCATGCGGCCTCAAACAGCTCGGGGTGCAGCTGTTCGGCGAGGAATTTGTCGGCCAGGCCCTGGTCTATGCGTATGCCGCCAGGGTAGGGCGCCGCGGGCATGAGGGCCATCAGGGCGGTGGCGTCGTGCTCAAGCCATTGCGACTCATCGCTTCCCAGGTAGCCGGTGAATGCTTTATGTCCCCAGGGGCACCGGCTGGGCGCGCAGATGGGCGCGAAGGCCGAGACCGACTTGAAAAGATCCGGATGCCTGAGCGCGAGTGTCAGCGCGCCATGGCCGCCCATCGAGTGCCCGAAGATGCCGATGCGGCTTGCATCAATCGGCAATGCACCCGCCAGCAGCGGCAGCAGTTCGCCCGTGATGTAGCTTTCCATGCGGTAGTGCCGCGTCCACGGGGCTTGCGTGGCATCGAGGTAGAAGCCGGCGCCTACGCCGAAGTCCCAGCTGTCGGCCTCGCCGGGAATGCCTGCCTCGCGCGGGCTGGTGTCGGGTGCGATCAGGGCCAGGCCCAGCTCAGCTGCCAGGCGCTGCGCGCCGGCTTTGATCATGAAGGTTTCTTCATTGCAGGTCAGGCCGGCAAGGTAGACCAGCGCGGGTACCTTGTTGCCGGCGGTGGCCTGCGGCGGCAGGTAGACCGAAAAGCGCATGGGCAGGCCGACCTCGCGCGAATCGTGCCGGTAAAAGCGCTGCAGGCCGCCGAAGCAGCCGTGTTCGCTGAGGAGTTCAGGAGTGCTCACCATGCCGCTCAATACAAGACGACACCGCGGATGGACTCTCCGCTTTTCATAAGATCGAAACCCTTGTTGATGTCCTCCAGCGGCATGGTGTGCGTGATCAGGTCGTCGATGTTGATCTTGCCTTCCATGTACCAGTCGACGATCTTGGGCACGTCGGTGCGGCCGCGCGCGCCGCCGAAGGCCGAGCCTTCCCATTTGCGGCCGGTGACGAGCTGGAAGGGCCGGGTGCTGATCTCGGCGCCGGCTTCGGCCACGCCGATGATGATGCTGCGGCCCCAGCCCTTGTGCGTGCATTCCAGCGCCTGGCGCATSACCTTGGTGTTGCCKATGCAYTCAAAGCTGTAGTCGGCACCRCCGTCGGTCAGCTGCACGATGGCGTCGACCACGTTCTCGGTTTCCTTGGGGTTGATGAAGTGCGTCATGCCGAACTTGCGTGCCATCTCCTGGCGCGCGGGGTTGATGTCGACGCCGATGATCTTGTCGGCGCCCACCATCTTCGCGCCCTGGATGACGTTGAGGCCGATGCCGCCCAGGCCGAACACCACGACGTTGGCGCCGGCTTCCACCTTGGCGGTGAAGAKCACYGCGCCTATGCCGGTGGTCACGCCGCAGCCGATGTAGCAGACCTTGTCGAASGGCGCGTCTTCRCGGATCTTGGCAAGTGAGATTTCAGGCGCGACGGTGTAGTTGCTAAAAGTGGAGGTGCCCATGTAGTGGAAGATGGGCTTGCCATCCAGGCTGAAGCGGCTGGTGGCGTCGGGCATCAGGCCCTTGCCTTGCGTGCCGCGTATCAGCTGGCATAAATTGGTCTTGCGCGACAGGCAGAACTTGCACTGCCGGCATTCGGGCGTGTAGAGCGGAATGACGTGATCGCCCTTCTTGAGCGTCGTCACGCCGGGACCGACGTCGACCACGATGCCTGCGCCTTCGTGGCCCAGGATGGCCGGGAAGATGCCTTCGGGGTCGGCGCCCGAGAGCGTGTAGTAGTCGGTGTGGCAGATGCCGGTGGCCTTGATCTCGACCAGCACCTCCCCGAATTTCGGGCCTTGCAGGTCCACGGTTTCAATGGTCAGGGGCTGGCCTGATTTCCAGGCGACGGCGGCTTTGGTTTTCATGGTGCGGGTGCTTGCGTTAGGGGTGGGCGAAAGGGCGTTGCGCGCTGCGTAAGGCACTATAAGCCAGTCCCTTCGCCCGCGGCCCGGAAGATGTTTCATTTTGAGAAAACCCCGGGGCGCCGGCCCGAATGAAAAAGCCGCCTGGCTCCCCGAAAAGAGCGCAGGCGACTGGCGCTGCTTGAAAGCGCGGCAGGCTTTTAGCGGCCGGCTTCTTTCAGGTACTGCGTGCGCGCGGCAATGGCGGTATCGGTGAAGTCGGTGAACACACCGTCCACGCCGGCGCGGTAGAAAGCCAGGTACTCGGCCTTGGGGTCGCCCTGGTAGTCGGTGGCCAGGCGGCGCGACTCGTTGCGGAAAGTGAAGGGGTGGACGAAGAGGCCGGCCTTGTGCGCATCGGCCACCAGGCTGGTGGCGGGCTGGGAGTTGGAGTCCGCATCGTTGAGCTTGCCGTCGCGGTTGATGTCGACCTGCTTGCCGTCGGTGCCTATGGTGCCCTTGGTGCTGATGATGTAGCGCTTCCACGGGCCTATGCCGTCGGCATAGGTCTTGATCTCGGCCAGGCCTGCGGGCGTGACCATGGCGTCGAAGAAACGTTTGTCGCCGGCGATGGTCCAGTCATAGGGGCGGTCGCTGGGCAGCGCAAAGGTGACGCGGCCGGTTTTGGGGTCTATGCCGTCGCCGTCGATCAGCTGGATCAGGCGCGTGTTCAGGCCCTTGCTCTTCATGTACTTGAGGCTGCCGGGTTCGAAGGACTGCACGTAGATGGGCGCGGTCTTGCTGTTCCAGCCGGCGGCGTTGATGATGGCGATCAGTTTGTCTTCCATCGGCAGGCCGCGTTCGCGGAAGTAGGTCGGGTTCTTGGTCTCGGGGTAGATCGCGATGCTGCGGCCGGTCTTGATGGACTGGGCCTTGGCCAGGTCCACGACTTCCTGGAAGGTCGGTACCTTGTACTGGCCGTTGAACTGCTGGGGGCGCTCGGCATCGGTCGAGATGGCGCCCAGGGTGCGGATTTCCGCCAGCGTGAAGTCATCGCTGAACCAGCCGGTCTGTGTCTCGCCGTCGACCTTGATGGTTTTTTTGCGCGAGGCGAATTCAGGGTGTTTGGCCACGTCGGTGCTGAAGGCCAGGTTGGGGTCGTGGCGCGTCATCAGCACGCCGTCCTTGGAGACGATCAAGTCCATCTCGATCACGTCGGCGCCGAGCTCGATGGCGCGCACATAGGCTTCCAGTGTTTCTTCCGGCACATAGCCGGAAGCGCCGCGGTGGGCGATGACCAGGGGCGCCTTGCCGTCGAGTGTGGAGAGGCCGGCTTGCGAGGGCGTGCCCGAGGAGGTGCAGGCGGCCAGCAGCACGCTGCTGCAGATGAGGGCGAGCAAGGCGCCTTGCTTGAAGTTGAAGGCCTTGCGGGTCGATACGGTCATGGGTGCTTCCCTGAGTTAAAAGGCTGATCGTAGGCACGCGATGACGACATCCATGTGACAAGGTGTTCGGCGACGTTCGCAAAACAACACCGGCCTCGCTTCATCTGGGCAAAAAAGCCCAAACAGGTCGGTATTTTGGCGTCTGAAGGAGGAGGGGATCGGGCGCTGAAGAAGCCCTTCTGCTGCAATAATAGCCACGGAGGTCAGGGATGCAGCAAGAGAGTTCAATCAATATCTCGCCGGGAGCTGGCGCACTCGTGCCTCTTCCCTACCATGAGGCGGTGGTCGGCTACCTCAAGGCGCACGAGCCGGAAGTCTGGGCCTGGGCCCGTTCCGCCAGGTCGCGCGAAGAGCATGCCCAGGCGGTCCGCGAAGAATTGCTCAAGCAGGCCTATCGCCTCGACGCCGCCACCTACCCCGACTTGCACCAGGCCGCCACCGCGGCGGCGGCCCGGCTCGGGCTCGAGGTGCCGATCACGCTCTACCAGGGCAGTGACGGCCAGATCAATGCCTGCCTCTACTTTCTGGTCGGCGAGGCGCATGTGGTGTTCTCCGGGCCGCTGCTCGACCGTCTCACGGGCTCTGAGGTCGAGGCGGTGCTGGGACACGAGCTGGCGCATTACAAGCTCTGGAGCGAAGACGGCGGCATCTACCACGCGGCGGACCGCGTCCTCGAGGCGACCGCCGCCCACCCCGGTGCGACGCCCGCGCAACTGCAGACCAACCGCCTGTTCCGCCTTTTCACCGAAGCCTATGCCGACCGCGGCGCGGTGGTCGCGAGCGGTTCGGTCGAAGCGGCCGTTGCCGCGCTCGTGAAGTCGGCGACGGGCCTCAGCACGGTGAGCGGCGCGAGCTATCTCGCGCAAGCGGCCGAGGTGGTCGCCAGGGAGTCGGCCGCGTCTTCGCAGGCCAGCCACCCTGAATCCTTTCTGCGCGCCCATGCGCTGGGTCTTTGGGCCGGCGGCGATGCGCAGGCCGAATCCTGGCTCGATGCCGCGCTTCGTGGCCCGCTGAGCCTGGACCAGGCCGATTGGGTTGCCCAGTTGCAACTCGAATCGCTCACGCGCCGCGCGCTCGCGGCGATGCTGCGGCCGGCCTGGATGCGAACCGAAGCCACCCTGGCCCATGCGCGCAGGTTTTTTCCCGACTTCGGGGCTGACGACAAAGCGGACGACTCCCTCGCGCAGGAGCTGGCCGCGGCCCCGGGGTGCGCCGGCTATGTCAGCGCCTTGTTGATCGACATCGCCACCAGCGACCGCGCGATGGAAGATGTCGCGCTCGCCTGGGTGCTCGAACTGGGCGACGCCTGGAAGGTCGGCGACCAGCTGCAGGCACGCATGCTGAAGGATCTCAGGATGCCGAAGCGGCAAATCAACAAACTCAGGCAGGGCGCGCGTGCCCTGCTGGACAAGACCGAAAAAAACCATGTCGGATGACCTCCCCTTTATCCAGTTGCTCGAGGCGGGCGCCTCGCGTGGCGGACTCCAGACCGAGGACGTGCTCGCGCTCGTGCTGCCCCTGTTTCGGGAAGTCGCCGGCCTCCATGCCGACGAAAAAATAGCCGACCTGGGCGACCCGCGCAGCGTGGCGGTAAGTGAAGTCGGCACGCTGGGCCTGCGCGACCCGCAAGGCCATGCCGCTCGCGAACATCGCGACGCCGTGGAGAAGTTGCAGGCACCGGTGTCCTCCGTGCTGCAAGTGGTCGGGGAAAGCCGCGTCACGCAGGACCCGGTCGATTACACGTCCGAGGACCTCCTCGTCGCCAATGCGCCGACGGCTGAAGCGTTGACCCGGCCGGTGTACCTGCCGGGCTACCGTTGCTGGGAGCAGGTGGTGGGCCATCACGACGCCGTCACCGACATCTTCTGCCTCGGGCAGGTGCTCGCGAGCCTTTCCTGCGACCTCGACTTCACCGACGAGGACGATGTGCGCTCGTTCGCGCGCCACCGGAACAACCTGTTCGAGCTCCAGCCTCGGCTGCACCCGGTGGTCGCAAGCATCATCGTCGAGATGACGGAGCTCGACCGGCGGCGGCGCGCCAAGGACCTGGCCTCGCTGATCACCCGCCTGGAAACCTATCGCGAGCAACCGCAGGACCTGGCGATCGTGCGGGTGCTCGCGGGCCAGACCGGCGAGGCGCGCCAGCAGCGCGCCGTGCAGGCGCACCTGCGTGACCGCCTGTTCGACCTTTCGCGGCGCAACCGCCTGCTGCATTTCCGGCCGACGCAGTCTTCGGTGAACCTCACGGTCGCGAGTGTGCCGCTCGTGGTCGACATGAAAAATATCCGGCTCGACCAACTCTGCGTCTGGGGCGGAAAGTTCGCCGCGGCCGTCGGCGGCGGCGACAAGGTGTTGCTGGCCAACTGGCTGCGCTTCGAGGACCAGCCTTACTTGCCGAGCGCGCTCGACCGCATCATGCAGGAGGACCGCCGGGACCGCACCGAATTCGGCCTTTCGCAGCTTTCGCTGGTGCTCGCTTTCTTTCGCTGGCACAACCTCAAGGAGGCGAAGGACGAGCGCATCATGTCCCCGCTCCTGCTGTTGCCGGTCGAGCTGACGCGCAAGAAGGGTGTGCGCGACCAGTACGTGCTGCAGGCCCAAGCACCGGACGCGGAGGTCAACCCGGTGCTGCGCCACCAGCTGCGCCTGGTCTATGGGATAGAGCTGCCCGAAACCGTGGATTTGACCGATGAGGCCCTCGCGGCGTTTCATCGCTCGCTGCAGGCCAGCATCGCGGCCAGCGAGCCGGGGGTGCGGCTCAACCTGGTCGACAAGCCGGAGATTGAACTGATCCACCAGCGGGCGCGCCAGCGGCTCGAACAATTCCGCCGCCGGCGCCGCAACGTGCCCGCGCGTGCCGCGGCGCCGTCCGCGCTGGATACCGACTACAGCTATGCCGAGGACGACTTCCGCCCGCTCGGGCTCAAGCTTTTCCACGAACGCGTGCGGCCCGCCGCGTTGCCGCTGCGCGATGCGCTCGGCGCCGCGCCGGTTCCGCGCCACCCTAACGTGGCGCCGGCCGCCGCCGGGGAGGACGAACGGACGACCTTCGCGCTGCGCGAGCGTACCGGCAATCCCTATGAATGGGACCTTGACCTCACCTCGGTGACGCTGGGCAACTTCAACTACCGGAAGATGTCGCTGGTGCGCGACTACAACGCACTGGTCGAAGGCGACATCGCCAACGAAGCATTCAAGCGCGTGTTCTCGCTCAAGCCGCGCGCCCTGGAAGACCGGCCCGTCGAGCCGATTCCGCTGCCCGACCGCTGGACGGTGGTGCCCGCCGATGCGACGCAGATGGCCGCCGTCGCGCTGGCCCGCTCGGGCGAGAGCTACATCATCCAGGGCCCGCCGGGCACCGGAAAATCGCAGACCATCACCAACCTCATCGCCGACCAGGTGGGGCGCGGCAAGCGCGTGCTGTTTGTCTGCGAGAAGCGCGCCGCCATCGACGTGGTGTTCCACCGGCTGCGGCAGCAACGGCTCGACGAGCTGTGCTGCATGATCCACGACTCGCAGACGGACAAAAAGGGCTTTGTGCTCGACCTCAAGCAGACCTACGAGCAGTGGCTCGCCAATGCCGATGTCTCCGAGGAGCTGATGCGGCAGCGCGCGCGGGTCGCGGAGCTGGTGCAGGAGGATCTGTCGGCACTCGAACGTTTCGACGCCGCGATGCGCTCGGGCGGCGATCCGGCAAGCCTCTCGGCGCATGCGCTGCTGCGGCGCCTGGTGGCGCTCGCGCCGTACGCGGCCGAACTGCCCGCCGCGGCCGCCGAGGCGCTGCCGGACTACGCGGCGTGGCAGGCCCATGCCGGGCTGGCGTTGCGAATCGGCCAGGTGCTGCAGGAGGTTTTTGGCGTATCCGCGCTGGCGGACCATGTGTTCGCGCGCCTGAGCGACGGGCTGGTGCGTGCGGAGCAGCCTTTGGGCACGGTGTTGCGCTTCGTCGACACGGCCGAGCCGATGATCGACGCGATTGCCGATGCGCTGGCTTCGCTATGGCCCGAGGCGGAAAGCCTCGAGTGGGCGGCGTTGAAGCGGCTGGCGGATTTTTCGCGCCGCTTGACGGCGCTCGGCGACAGCGCGTTTCATGGCTTGCTGGATGCTCAAAGCGACGCGGCTAAGGCCTTCGAGAGCGAACGCGCCGGCATCAATGGGCATGCCCGGAAACTCGCTCAGGCGCAGGCGCTGACAGTCAATTGGCGGCGCAAACTCACATCGGCCGATACGGCGCAGGCGCTGGCCCAGGCGAGCGCGCAGGAAGCTTCCGCGCTGCGCTGGCTCTCGCCGTCGTGGTGGCGCTTGCGCGGTGTGCTGAACGCGCACTACGACTTCAGCGCGCATGCGGTGAAGCCGAAATTCGCGCGGCTGTTGACTGAGCTCTCCCAGGAGCATGAGGCGGCAGAGCAACTGGATGCCGCTCGCGCCCGCTTCGCCGGGCACTATGGCACGCCCGAGGCCGACACCTACGCCGATGAATTGCAGGCGCTGCGCACGGACATGCAGGCGCATGCGTCGCTGCGCGGTTTCTCGCAGGCGCTGGCAGCCACCGGCTCGCGGATCTCACCCGAAGGCCTCACGGACCTGGTGGCGAAGATCGACGGGCTCGGCTCGGTGCTGGCTTCATCCCTGCGCGACATCGACGCCCTGCCGCTCGACGGACTCGGCGAGCTGGTGCGCGACCTGCGCGAGTGCGCCGACAGCCTGCCCGAAGTCTTGCCGCTGCTGCGCGAGTTGACCGACGCCAACCCGGCGTTCGCCGCCGCCTTGCACCTCGTCGCGTTGCCGCCCGCCGGCATCGAGTACGTCATCGCGCGCGAAAGCCTTGAGCGGATTTACCGCAAGGAGCGCTGGCTGCCGCGCTTCGACGCCGCCGCGCTGGCCCGCCATGCGGAACGCATAGGCCTCGGCGAAAAGCAGTTGCTGGAGCTCAACGCCGACGTGGCCCGGGCGCTTGTGCGCCAGCGTTTTCGCGAGAACGTGCGGCGCTCGATGCTTGCGGCTTCGCAGCTCGACGAGGGCGGCAAGCAGTTCAAGAAGTCGTACTCCGCCGGCCGCCGCGAACTGGAGCATGAGTTCGGCAAGACGATGCGATACAAGTCCATTCGCGAACTGGCGAGCGGCGACACCGGCCGTGTCGTGCGCGACATGAAGCCGATCTGGCTCATGAGTCCGCTGTCGGTGTCCGACACCTTGCCCATGTCGGGCAAGGATTTTGACGTCGTGATTTTCGATGAGGCCAGCCAGATTCCGGTGGAGGAGGCGGTGCCGGCGCTGTACCGCGCGCCGCAGGTGATCATCGTCGGCGACGAGATGCAACTGCCGCCCACGAGCTTCTTCTCCTCGAACCGGGACGAGCAGGATGAAAGCATTTCGGTGGATGGGGACGAAGGCGAGCGGCTCTCGGTCGTGCTCGACGCGGACAGCCTGCTCAACCAGGGCGCGCGCAACCTGCCCGCGACGCTGCTTGCCTGGCACTACCGCAGCCGCTCGGAATCACTGATCGGTTTCTCGAACGCGGCGTTTTACGGCGGCAACCTGTACACGATTCCCGACCGGGCCTACACCGCCGCGGGCCAGTCGGATGTGGTCGTGCGTGACACCTCGTCAGCGGACGTGGCGCAAGCCGGCGCGGCCGCGCTGCTTTCGCGTCCGGTCAGCTTTCACCATCTGCCCGATGCCGTGTACGCCGAGCGCTCCAACCTCGACGAGGCCGGCTACATCGCGCGCATGACGCGCGAGCTGCTCACGCGGGAGGGACATCCGAGCATCGGGATCGTGGCTTTCTCCGAGGCGCAACAGAGCGAGATCGAGTCGGCGCTCGAGGCCTTGTCCGCCGTCGACGCGGATTTCGCCGCGCGGCTCGAAGCCGAGTATGTCCGCGAGGAAGACGACCAGTTCTGCGGACTCTTTGTCAAAAACCTCGAAAATGTGCAGGGCGACGAGCGCGACATCATCATCCTGAGCATTTGCTACGGACCGGGCCCGGCACCTGCGCGCAAGATGCTGATGAACTTCGGCCCGATCAACCAGCGCGGCGGCGAGAAGCGCCTGAACGTGATCTTCAGCCGGGCGCGGCACCACATGGCGGTCGTCACGTCGATCCGGCACGAGTCGATCACCAACGATTACAACGATGGCGCCGCGGCACTCAAGCAGTTTCTCCGGTATGCGGAGCATTTGTCGCACGGGCAGGCGCAGCTCGCGCAGAGCGTGCTCGAGGCGATGAACCCGGCGACACGCAGCGCGCTCGGCGGGCGGCGCCAGCCGGAGGATGTCATCGAGCAGCTCGCGCAGGCCTTGCGTGAGCGCGGGCATGTGGTGGACACGCATGTGGGGCAGTCGCGGTTTCGCTGCGAGCTGGCGCTGCGCGACGGCGAGAGCGGGCTTTATCGCCTGGGTGTGCTCGTCGACACCGAGGCGCAGTACGGCAGCGGCGACGTGCATGAGCGTTATGTCTCGCGGCCGCGGATTCTCGGTTCGTTCAACTGGCACACCGTGCAGGTTCTCTCGAAGGACTGGTTCCACCAACCCGAAGCCGTGATCGAGCAGATTCAGCGGGCGCTGCGTGATGGGCCGTCCAGCGCGCATTCGGAGGCGGACCTTCAGCCGCTCACGGCGGCGCCGGCGGACGCGGCCGAGGGACAGGCTTTGCCAGCCGTGGCGCTGGCGCTTGCCGGCGAACCGGCGCCGGCTGCCTCGCCGCTGCCTTCAGTCCCCTCCGGTGGGCCGGTGATGCGGCGGTTCGAGCACACGGAGGGCGGCTCGCGCAAGTTCTGGTCGATAGGCCGAAAGGAAATGGACGTTGTGGTCTGCTATGGCCGCATCGATACCCGGGGCCAGACGCAGATCAAATGTTTCGACAGCGAGTCGCGCGCGGAGCGCGAGGTGCAGAAGCTGGTCGCGGAGAAGCTGCGCAAGGGCTATACGGAGGTGGCGGGCTCCGCGTGAAGCCCTGCGGGCCTTCGTAACAGGGCTGGGCGGCGATATCCTCAGGAATCGCCGCCCCTTGCGCGGCCCGTCGAGACTGGCAGTCCCGGGGGGCGCAAGGGTGCGCACGATCAGGCGCTGAAGAAACTCTTCAGTTTGTCGGCCCAGCCTTCTTCGCTCGGCGAATGCTTGGCGCCGCCTTTTTTCAGCGACTCGTCAAGCTCCTTGAGCAGCTTGCGCTGGTGCTCGGTAAGCTTGACCGGCGTTTCCACCGTGATGTGGCAGTACAGGTCGCCGGGGTAGCTGGAGCGCACGCCCTTGATGCCCTTGCCGCGCAGGCGGAACTGCTTGGCGGCCTGGGTGCCTTCGGGGATGTCGATGGCGGCCTTGCCGGCCAGTGTCGGCACTTCGATCTCGCCGCCCAGCGCCGCCGTGGTGAAGCTGATGGGCACGGCGCAGTGCAGGTCGTCGCCGTCGCGCTCGAAGATGTCGTGCTTCTTCAGGCGAATCTCGATGTAGAGGTCGCCGGGCGGGCCGCCGTTGGTGCCGGGCTCGCCGTTTCCGGTGGAGCGTATGCGCATGCCGTCGTCGATGCCCGCGGGGATCTTGACTTCCAGCGTCTTGTTGTTCTTGGTCTTGCCCACGCCGTGGCAGGTCACGCAGGGTTCGGGAATCAGCTTGCCCGTGCCCTTGCACTGCGGGCAGGTCTGCTGCACGCTGAAAAAGCCCTGGCGCATCTGCACCACGCCGTGGCCGTGGCAGGTGGTGCAGGTCACCACCTTGGTGCCGGGCTTGGCGCCGCTGCCGTGGCAGGTGTTGCAGTCGTCCCAGCTCGGGATGCGGATCTGTGCCTCTTTGCCGTGGGCCGCTTCCTCGAGCGTGATCTCCATGGCGTAGCTGAGGTCGCCGCCGCGGTAGACCTGGCGGCCGCCGCGCTGCTGGCCGCCGCCGCGCTGGCCGCCGAACACGTCGCCGAAGATGTCGCCGAAGGCCTCGGCAAAACCGCCGAAGCCCTCCGCGCCGGGACCGCCGCGCATGTTGGGGTCCACGCCCGCGTGGCCGTACTGGTCGTAGGCGGCGCGCTTGTTCTCGTCGGAGAGCATCTCGTAGGCCTCTTTGGCCTCCTTGAATTTTTCCTCGGCGACCTTGGACGCATCCCCCTGGTTGCGGTCGGGGTGGTGCTTCATCGCGAGCTTGCGATACGCTTTTTTGATGTCCTCGTCACTGGCGTTCTTGGGGACGCCCAGTGTGTCGTAATAGTCTTTTTTTGTTGCCATGGCAGCTCAGGGTCTTCGTCGTTGATCGGGTCGGCGTCAGCCGGCAGGCGCTGGCATTGGCGGTATCGGCAGATGTACAAAAGCGGAAAGCCGGGATGGCTCCCGGTTTCCGCCTTGTGCACCTGATTGTGCCGTCTGCGCGTGCATGCAGTTATCGCGCCAATGCAGGGCTTGTTGCCAACAGGTCCTTAACCCTTCTTGACTTCCTTGACCTCAGCGTCCACGACATTGTCGTCTGCCGGCTTGGCCTCGGCCTGCGCGGCACCCGCGGCGCCCGCGTCACCGCCGGTTGCCGCCTGCGAAGCCTGCATGTCGGCGTACATTTTTTCGCCGAGTTTCTGGCTGGCTTCCATCAGGGCCGTGTTCTTGGCGTCGATGGCGGCCTTGTCGTCGCCCTTGAGCGCCTCTTCCATGTCCTTGATAGCAGTCTCGATCTTTTCCTTCTCGCCGGCTTCGAGCTTGTCGCCGTATTCGCCCAGCGATTTCTTCACGCTGTGCACCATGGCTTCGGCGTTGTTCTTGGCGGTCACGAACTCGACCTTCTTCTTGTCTTCTTCGGCGTTCAGCTCGGCGTCTTTCACCATCTGCTGGATTTCAGCTTCGGACAGGCCCGAGTTGGCCTTGATGGTGATCTTGTTTTCCTTGCCGGTGCCCTTGTCCTTGGCGCCCACGTGCAGGATGCCGTTGGCGTCGATGTCGAAGGACACTTCAATCTGCGGCGTGCCGCGTGATGCCGGCGGAATGCCCTCGAGATTGAACTCGCCCAGCGCCTTGTTGCCCGAGGCGATTTCGCGTTCGCCCTGGAATACCTTGATGGTCACGGCCGGCTGGTTGTCTTCGGCGGTTGAGAAGGTCTGTGCGAACTTGGTCGGGATGGTCGTGTTCTTCTTGATCATCTTGGTCATCACGCCGCCCATGGTTTCGATGCCCAGGGACAGCGGGGTGACGTCGAGCAGCAGCACGTCGGTGCGGTCGCCGGACAGGACCTGGCCCTGGATGGCGGCGCCCACGGCGACGGCTTCGTCGGGGTTCACGTCCTTGCGCGGTTCCTTGCCGAACAGTTCTTTGACCTTTTCCTGCACCTTGGGCATGCGGGTCTGGCCGCCGACCAGGATCACGTCATGGATGTCGGCCGCGCTGACACCGGCGTCCTTCATGGCCATTCGGCAGGGGGCCATGGTGCGCTCGATCAGTTCGTCGACCAGGCTTTCGAGCTTGGCGCGGGTCAGCTTGACCAGCAGGTGCTTGGGGCCGGTCGCGGGGTCGTGCGCGATGTAGGGAATGTTGACTTCGGTCTGCGGGCTGTTGGACAGCTCGATCTTGGCCTTCTCGGCGGAGTCTTTCAGGCGCTGCAGGGCGACCACGTCCTTGGACAGGTCGATGCCGCTGTCCTTCTTGAACTCGGCCACGATGTAGTCGATGACGCGCTGGTCGAAGTCTTCGCCGCCCAGGAAGGTGTCGCCGTTGGTCGACAGCACTTCAAACTGCTTTTCGCCGTCGACGTCGGCGATCTCGATGATGGAGATGTCGAAGGTGCCGCCGCCCAGGTCATACACGGCGATCTTGCGGTCGCCCTTTTCCTGCTTGTCCAGGCCGAAGGCCAGGGCTGCCGCGGTGGGCTCGTTGATGATGCGCTTGACTTCGAGGCCGGCGATGCGGCCGGCGTCCTTGGTGGCCTGGCGCTGTGCGTCGTTGAAGTAGGCGGGCACGGTGATCACGGCGTCGGTGACGGGTTCGCCGAGGTAGTCTTCGGCGGTCTTCTTCATCTTGCGCAGGATGTCGGCGCTGACTTGCTGGGCCGAGATCTTCTTGCCGCGCACTTCCACCCAGGCGTCGCCGTTGTCAGCGGCCACGATGGCGTAGGGCATCAGCGCGATGTCCTTYTGGACTTCTTTTTCGCTGAACTTGCGGCCGATCAGGCGCTTGACGGCGTAGAGCGTGTTCTTGGGGTTGGTCACGGCCTGGCGCTTGGCGGATGCGCCGACCAGCACTTCGCCGTCTTCCTGGTAGGCGACGATGGAAGGGGTGGTGCGCACGCCTTCCGAGTTCTCGATGACGCGGGGCGTGTTGCCCTCCATGATGGACACGCAGCTGTTGGTGGTGCCCAAGTCAATGCCGATGATTCTTCCCATGATGATTTACTCCTGCTTTTTTGATTCGTGAAAGATTGAAAGTGGGGTGGCCGGGGTTTCAGACCCCTGGCCGCTGTGAACGACTATGTTGATAACTTGTGGGTAAGTTGGTGGGCTTCAAGGGCCTCAACATGGTTTTGCATTCAGTTTGTTGTGGATTATTTGGGGGCTGCCACCGTCACCAGGGCGGGGCGCAGTACGCGCTCGGCGATCAGGTAGCCTTTTTGCAGCACGCTGACCACGGTGTTGGCTTCCTGGTCGGCCGGCACCATGCTGATGGCCTGGTGCTGGGCGGGGTCGAATTTGGTGCCGGCGGCGGGGTCGATTGCCACGACCCGGTTGCGCTCGAGCGCGCTCTTGAGCTGCTTGAGCGTGGCTTCGGCGCCTTCACGGATCTGCTCGGGCGTGG
Source organism: Polaromonas sp. P1_G1 (assembly GCF_056405595.1). Lineage (NCBI taxonomy): Bacteria > Pseudomonadati > Pseudomonadota > Betaproteobacteria > Burkholderiales > Comamonadaceae > Polaromonas > Polaromonas sp. P1_G1. The sequence goes on along the minus strand of NZ_JBFUBU010000018.1, from coordinate 63,335 downwards.
CTTCCTTGATGGCCAGGCCGGCTTCCAGGCTGTCGGCCACGGGCAGCAGGCTTTCGGCGAAGCTTTCGAGCGCGAACTTGCGGGCCTTGGCCACGTCCTCGTCGGCACGGCGGCGGGCGTTTTCGGTCTCGGCCTTGGCGCGCAGGTAGCTGTCGGACAGCTCGGTGTTTTTGGCCTGCAGGGTGGCGACTTCGGCCTGCGCCACGGTCAGCGCGTCAAACTCGTTGGCGGCTTGCGCCGCTTCGAGTTCCTCGGGGCTGGGTTCGCCGCTAAGGGGTTGATTTTGTTCGGGTTGTTTGTTTTCAGACATGCGAAGCAACAGGGTTGGTGTTGGTAAGGTTCCCAACTGGGGATGGCAAAGCCCTTTTCAAGACAAGGGCTTCGGTTTGGATTACGAAATTTTTGGCAGCGCGAGGTACGGCGGCCGGATTGGCTTATGCGTCCTGGGCGGCCCATTCTTCTGCCCACTGGTGGAGCGGTTTGAGCTTGTGCAGCAGTCCGCTGCCCGTGGCGGTGAGGATGTAGCCGCCGCTTGCGAGTTCCACAAGCCGCGCCTCGCGCAACTCCTTGAGCCGGTCGTTCATGACCGAAGGCGACATGTTTCCGGCATTTGCTGCCAATTGCCGGAAGCTTTGCGCCTGCCCATCACGCAGTTCCCACAGCAGGCGCAGCGTGCCGCGCCGGCCCAGCAGGTCCAGCAGAGCCATCACGGGCCTGCCCGTGGTGGAGCCGCGAACCGGTTTGCCGGGAAGGGGGAGCGTGGACGTCATGCCCCGGATTGTAGGGGCTGCGCCTGTCGTGTCGGCGACGATTGCTACGGAATGCGTAGCGATATAGTGGGCAATCGCTACGAAATCCGTAGCGATTGGAATCCCCTCAATCCACCCGAAAGCTTTGACACCATGACAAACACCACGGCAACTACAGCACCTCTTCCCCGCATCGCGCCCCTGCAGCCGCCTTACACCCCCGAGCAGGATGAGCTCCTCAAGAAAATCACGCCGCCCGCGGCGCCGAATGTGCTGGCGCTTTTCCGGGTGCTCGCCGTCAACCCCAGGCTGCTGGAGCGCATGCCCTCATGGGGCGGCTACCTGCTCGGCTCCAGCGCCAGCCTGCCCCTGCGGGACCGCGAGGTGGTGATCAACCGCGTCTGCGCGCGCTGCGGGGCGGAGTATGAATGGGGCGTGCACGTCACCGCCTTCGGCCGGGCCGCGGGTTTCAGCGACGCCGACAACGCCGCGATTGCCGACCCGGCCTCGGGCGGGCAGGGCCTGGAGCAGCGCGACGGCCTGTTGCTGCGGCTGGTGGATGAGCTGCACGACAGCAGCACGGTCAGCGATGCGCTGTGGCAGGAACTGGCTGGGCTCTGGTCGGCGCCGCAACTGATTGAGCTGCTGATGTTGGCCGGCTGGTACCACGCGATCAGCTATGTGTGCAATGCGGCCCGAGTGCCGCTGGAGCCCTGGGCGGCGCGCTGGCCGCGTTGATCAAAAAGCTCAGGCCGCAGGAAGTTTCTGCATGCGCGCCATCAGCTCGCGCTTGTTGTCGCGGCTGCGGTGGGCGTGCTCGCGCATCAGCGCTTCGGCGCGTGCGCCTTCGCCGGCCAGCAGCGCGGCCAGCACGTCTTCATGGTCGCTTTGGGCGCGCTGGATATAGCCGAACTCCAGCAATGGCAAGGCGCCATTCAGGCTCAGCGCGCCGGCGCCGGCCATCGGGGTCTTGCTGACATGCGCCAGCGCCGAGGCCAGCGTGCTGTTGCCGGCGGCCTCTACCAGCGCTGTGTGAAAGCGCGCGTTCATGGGCACCCAGCGGGCCGCGTCGATCACGTGGCCGGCGGCCTCGGCTTTCTCCAGCAGCAAGCGGCCTTCATCAATGCAGGCCTGCAGTTCGGCCCGGGTGTCGGGGCTGAGGCCGCGCTCGGCCGTCTGCCGTGCCGCCATGCCTTCGAGCACGCCGCGCACGTCGACCGCATTGGCGATCTCGTCCACACTGAACTGGCGCACGCGAAAGCCGCGCGTCGGCAGGCGTTCCAACAGGCCTTCCTTTTCAAGCTCGCCAAGCGCGATGCGTATGGGTGTGCGCGACACGGCCAATTGGGCCGAAAGCTCCAGCTCCACCATGCGCTCGCCGGGCGCCGCCTGGCCGCTGAGGATTTGTCGCCTTAATTCATTTGTGGTGTAGTCGATCTGTGAGGACATGCGGTAGATGTAAAGTTGATTGATTATTGCATGCAATATTTTGGTTAATAAGGGTTAACTAGAGGATTGTTGGTGCTATTGCGTGCAATAAAATAAGATCACTAAGAATTTTAAATGCCATCGAGCATGCCCCCTTCCCCCAGGAGACACGATGAATTCGCCTTTTCCCCACCTGCGGCCGGTTGCCGTAGCCCGCCGCATGTTGCTTGCCGCGACGGCTGCTTTAGCCCTGATCGCGCCCACCGCCCACGGCCAGCCAACCGCGGCCTATCCCAACAAGCCCATCAAGCTGATCGTGCCCTTTCCAGCCGGCGGCGGCGGTGACACGCTGGCTCGCCTGGTCATGCTGCGCGCGGCCAAAGAGTTGGGCCAGCCCATCGTGGTCGAAAACCTGGGCGGCGCCGGCGGCAATGTCGGCAGCGCGGCCGCGGCCAAGTCGCCGGCCGACGGCTACACCGTGCTCTACGGCACCAACGGCACGCATGCCATCAACCATGCGATCTACAAATCGCCGGGGTTCAGCGTGCGCGACTTCGAGCCCGTGACCCAGCTCACGCGCATCGCGGCCATGGTGGTGGTGCGGCCCACGCTGCAGGTCAACTCCATGGCCGAGCTCACCAAATTGCTCAAGGCCAATCCGGGCAAGTACACCTTCGGCTCGGCCGGCAATGGCACGACCTCACACCTGGCCGGCGAGATCTACAAATCGCGCGCGGGCCTGGCGGTGGTGCACATTCCGTATCGCGGCGGCGCGCAGGCCATGACCGACCTGATGGGTGGGCAGATCGACATGATGATCGAGGTGATGCCCAATGCCGCGCCGCAGGCCAAGGGCGGCCGCGTCAAGCCGCTGGCGGTGACGACGGCCACACGGGTCGCGGGCTGGCCCGACCTGCCCACCATCGCGGAGTCCGGCCTGGCCGGATTCGACGTCAGCGCGTGGGACGCCATTTTTGTGCCGGCCGGAACACCGCGCCCCATCGTCAATCGTTTGAACGAGGCGATCCACAAGGCGCTGGCCGATCCCGAGTTGCGCGCACAGCTGCAGTCGCGTGGCGCCGAAGTCGCGCCCGGCACGCCGGAAGAACTCGCCAAACACATCGCGAGCAACATGACGCTGTGGGGTGATGCGGTGAAACGTTCGGGCGCCGCGGTGGACTAGGGCGCCTGGTCGGGCTATAAAAAAAGCGACCGGGGTGGTCGCTTCTTTTTTGCCTGGACGGACAACCGGCCAATCCGCTGTTCAGGGCTTGGGTTTTTTCGTTTGGCTGATCACCCATTTGCCGGCGAAGGCCTGCAGGTCGTTCAGGCGCTTGAGCAGGTCGGCGCCCAATGTGGTGACGATGTAGCCGTCGCTGCCATGGCCGATCAGGCCGGCGGCGCGCAATTCCTTGATGCGGGTGTTGAGGGTGTTGGGCGTGATGTTGCCGACGCTGTCTTGCAAGAGGCGAAAGGTCTGGGGATGGCCGTCCTTCAGAGCCCACAGCACGCGCAATGCATAGCGTGCTTCCAGCAGTTCAAGTAGTTGACCTACCGCTGCATTTTCTTTGGCACTCATCAGCTCGTCTCCTCGGTCACGATTCGGTCACAGGTGTTTATTAAGCAAAAAGCTCTATCGGCGGGAACCAAATATAACGCAATTTCCTGGCTGCTACGAGTTTTATAGCTGAACATGCCCGCCACGTCTGGACGAGGGACTATCGCCTTACATCACGGGAAGCAGGGCCGCCGGATGCAGGGGCACCGTGCCGCCCGACTGTGACGATGCCATGACGGCTTCTATCACCTGCTGCACGCCCAGCGCCGAGCGCCCTGTGACAGCGGGCGCCGTGCCGGTTTTCACCGCGCGTATGAAATCCTGCAGCACTGTTCTATGCGCCGCGTGGTCGAAGGCCATCGGGTCGGCGCCGCCGCCAGAGGCCTGGCGCGCGCCGGCGCTCACGGTCCGGCCGTCCTGAAACGCCGCCCGCATCTCGCCGCCTTCCAGTGTCGCCGTGCCGCGCGTGAAGTTGAGTTCGATGCGCTCGGGAAAGCCCGGGTAGGCGGCCGTCGTGGCCTGCACCACGGCCACCGCGCCGCTGTCATAGTGCAGCAGTGCGGCCACCGTGTCTTCGCCTTCCATGCGGTGCACTGAGCTGGTACTCGCGACGCCCGTCACGCGCGCCGGCATGCCGATGAGGCTCAGCAGCAGGTCCAGGGTGTGGATGGCCTGCGTGATCAGCACGCCGCCGCCATCCCGCGCCAGGGTGCCGCGCCCGGGCTCGTCGTAATAACTCTGCGGCCGCCACCAGCGCACGGCGGCGGTGGCGCTTACCAGCTGCCCCAGTTCGCCCGACACAATCAATCCGCGCAGCGCCACAGCCGCTTCGCGCAGGCGGTGCTGCAGCATGACGGCCAGCGTGACGCCGGCTTGCTCGCAAGCCTCCACCAGCGCGTTGGCGCGGTTCAGGTCGATCTCCAGCGGCTTTTCGACCAGCACGTGTTTGCCCGCGCGCGCAACGCGCTGCACGAGGTCCAGGTGCGTGTTGGGCGGTGTCAGCACCAGTACGGCCTGGATGCTGGTGTCTTCGAGGATGTCTTCCAGACGCGCGGTCTTGCGCGCGCCCGGCGGCAGTTCCACACCCGCCAGCCGCTCGGCGCTGCGGCCGTAGACGCACACAAGCTCGGCTTCGCCGGCCAGGTCCCGCAGGCTGCTGAAATGGGGTGCGGACCCGAGGCCCGCGCCTATGACGGCGATGCGCAACCGTTGGGATTGAAGTGGAGGCATGTCTTGTTCGAGATGTGGGTGCCGGCCGCAAGTGAGCGGCTGCTGGTTTCTGAACGCGATGCGGAAATAAAGGCGAATGGATGGGGAGGGCAGGGCAACCTGCGCAGCCCTCCCGCTTGTTCGCTGGCTTTTACTTGATGGCCTGGATGCGTTCGTAGAGGCTCTTGGGCCAGGGCGCATCGGCGGCGGTCAGCGAAGGCAGCACGGCTGCGGCGAAGGGCGCGCGGTCGACTTTGTTGACTGTCTTGCCCTTTTTCTCGAACTCGGCGACCAGGCGGTTTTCCGCATCGACGATGTCCTGGCTGGCGCGGCTGGAGGCTTCCCACAGCACCTGGTCGAAGATTTTCTTGTCGGCGTCGCTGAGCTTGGACCAGACCGAGCCCGACACGGCGGTGACCAGCGATTCGGTGATGTGGCCCGTCAGCGTGATGTACTTCTGCACTTCATAGAACTTCTTGGCTTCGATGGTGGGCAGCGGGTTTTCCTGCGCGTCGACCGTGCCGTTCTGCAGCGCCAGGTAGACCTCGGCAAACGCGATGGGCGTCGGGTTGGCGCCCACCGCCTTGGGGAACATCACGAACAGCGGCGCGTCGGGCACGCGCAGCTTGAGCCCCTTCATGTCCTCGGGCTTGAAGATGGCCTTGTTCGAGGTCATGTGGCGCAGGCCGTAATAGGTGTAGCCCGCGATGTGCTGGCCGCCCGTCTTGCTCGCATAGCCTTGCGCCAGTTCCTGGAAGATGGGCCCGTTGCGGAAGGCCTGGAAGTGGTTGTAGTCGCGGAACACAAAAGGCGCGGCGGCGATGGACAGCGGCGGGTAGGCGCGGCCGGCAAAAGCGGCGCCGGTGTAGATGATGTCCACGGTACCCAGGGTCAGGCCCTGGTTGATTTCGGTTTCCTTGCCCAGCGACGAGGCCGGGAAGACTTCGACGATGTAGCGGCCGTTGGTCTTCTTTTTGATTTCGTCGGCGGCCCCGACGGCCTGCTTGTGAAAGGACTCCGACGTCTCGTAGACGTGCGCCCATTTGAGTTTGGTTTGCGCGGCGGCGCCGCCCGCGCCCAGCGTGCCGGCCAGCGCCAGGAGCGTTGCGCCCGCAAGGCTGCAAAGGGTTCTGCGTTTCATGTCTTGTCTCCAGATGTTTGTATTGGTGGTGAACGGGTATCGCGGGTGAAAAGGCGCCGGGGTATACCGCCCCCGGGGCGACTGGCTGGGCCGCTGACGCGCCCCATGACAAAAAACAAAAACAAAAAGCCTCCGGGAGCCTCTAAATCCCGGGGAGCTGCCGGCTTTACCGGACCATGCAGGGCATTTTGTTGTTGAAGGTCCAGCCGGGGATCAGGTACTGCATGGCCACGGCGTCGTCGCGCGCGCCCAGGCCGTGCTTGAGGTAGAGCTGGTGGGCTTTTTCCACCTCGGCCATGTCCAGTTCCACGCCCAGGCCGGGTTGTTTGGGCACGGCGACTTCGCCGCCGACGATCTGCAGCGGCGCCTTGGTCAGGCGCTGGCCGTCCTGCCAGATCCAGTGCGTGTCGATCGCGGTGACCTTGCCCGGCGCGGCGGCGGCCACGTGCGTGAACATGGCCAGGGAAATGTCGAAGTGGTTGTTGGAATGCGAACCCCAGGTGAGGCCCCAGGTCTGGCAGATCTGCGCCACGCGCACCGAGCCCTGCATGGTCCAGAAGTGCGGGTCGGCCAGCGGGATGTCCACCGACTGCAGGTGGATGGTGTGCGACAGCTCGCGCCAGTCGGTGGCGATCATGTTGGTGGCGGTCGGCAGGCCCGTGGCGCGGCGGAACTCCGCCATCACCTCGCGGCCCGAGAACACGCCTTCAGCGCCGCAGGGGTCTTCGGCGTAAGCCAGCACGTCGCCGCGGCCCTGGCAGATGCGGATGGCGTCCTTGAGCAGCCAGCCGCCGTTCGGGTCCAGCGTGATGCGCGCGTCGGGAAAGCGCTCAGCCAGCGCGGTGATGGCTTCCATCTCTTCTTCGCCGCGCAGCACACCGCCCTTGAGCTTGAAGTCCTTGAAGCCGTAGCGCTTGTAGGCCGCTTCGGCCAGCGCGACGATGCCGTCGGCGTCCATCGCCGCTTCGTGGCGCAGGCGCAGCCAGTCGTCTTTCTCGTCGGGCGCCGAAGCGTACGCCAGGCCGGTCTGCTTGCGGTCGGCGACATAAAACAGGTAACCCAGCATGGCCACCGAATCGCGCTGCTGGCCGTCACCCAGCAAGGCTGCGACGGGCACGCCGAGGAACTGGCCCAGCAGGTCGAGCAGGGCGCTTTCCACGGCAGTCACGGCGTGGATCGCCACGCGCAGGTCAAAGGTCTGGTTGCCGCGGCCGCCGCTGTCGCGGTCGGCGAAGTTGCTGCGCAGGGTGTTGAGGATCTGGTTCCACGCGCCAATCGACTGGCCTTCGATGAGGGGCGTCGCGTCTATCAGGGTGTTGCGGATCTTCTCGCCGCCCGGTACCTCGCCAACGCCTGTGCGGCCGGAGCTGTCGGTCAGGATCAGGATGTTGCGGGTGAAGAAGGGGCCGTGCGCGCCGCTCAGGTTCAGCAGCATGCTGTCCTGGCCGGCTACCGGAATCACCTGGACGCGGGTGATGCGGGGAGTTTGCGAAGCGGCGGGTGGGGAAACAGGGGAGGCTTGGGGGGCTGGCATACCGGGCGTGTTGTGGGAGGGTTGATAAAGTTGATTTATCAGTTATCGTACAACTCGCCGATTCTTTATGCAACCAGGTTTGTACCCAGGGGTGGGGGAGGCAGCATCTCCGCAGGCTCTCCGGGCGGCTGCATGGTGTGCGCGTTATTGCCCCGGCGCAGCCGTTCGCGGCTGTTGGACAGGTGGGTGCGCATGGCGGCGCGCGCGGCCTCGGCGTCCTGGTTGCGGATGGCGTTGTAAATGCTTTCGTGCTCGCTGTTGACCCGCTGCAGGTAATTGAAACGCCCCTCGGGCGCGGAGTGCGCCGTGTTCACGCGGGTGCGCGGGATGATCATGGTGCCCAGATAGGTCATCAGGTCGGCGAAGTGGCGGTTGCCGGTGGAGCGGGCCACTTCCATGTGGAACTGGAAGTCCGGCGGCACCGCGTCCGAGTCGAGGCTGATGGAGTCGTGGAAGGCGCGCAGGGCGTTTTCCATGGCCTTGAGATTTTCCGGCGTACGCCTCTGGGCGGCCAGGCCCGCGGCCTCGGTTTCCAGGCTGATGCGCAACTCGAGTACCGAGATCACGTCGGCCACGGTGGCGAAGTCCTCGGCCGTGATCTTGAAGTTGCCGGCGTTCTGCGGCTGCAGCACAAAAGTGCCTATGCCGTGCCGGGTTTCGACCAGACCCGAGGCCTGCAGCTTGGACAGCGACTCGCGCACCACGGTGCGGCTGACGTCGAAGCGGGCCATGATTTCGGCCTCGGTGGGCAGTTTTTCGCCCGGCTGCAGGCGGCCTTCGCGGATGCTGGTGGCCAGGCTTTCAACGATCTCGCCCACCAGCCCGCGGGGCCGGCGCATGCGCGGCGGCTCCTCGTGAAAGGCAGGCGTAAGGCCTGCTTCCGGGCGACTAGGGGTTTTCCTTGAGTCCATTAAAAAACCATTGACAAGCTAGGGGGCGAAACCGAAAATTCCGAGTCATCAGACAACCTATGACTGATGCATTTCTAGGTTGACTTTAACAAACTCCAAAAAAAAGTCCAGTGTTTGTCGGATTTATGGCGACACCGGGCCCAGACGTAAAAAATGACCATCAAAGTTCATGAAAAACTGTTGTTGACCGGCGCGGCCGGCGGGTTGGGCAAGGCCTTGCGCGAGCGCCTGAAGGCCAATTGCTCGGTGCTCCGCTTGTCTGACGTCCAGCCTTTCGGCGCCGCGGCGGCCGGCGAGGAAGTCGTCCTGGCCGACCTGGCGGACTCCGCCGCGGTGCACACCATGGTCCAGGGCGTGGACGCCATCGTCCACCTGGGCGGTGTCTCGGTGGAGGGGCCCTTCGGCCCCATCCTGCAGGCCAACATCCTGGGTGCCTATAACCTGTATGAAGCGGCGCGCAAGAACGGCGTCAAGCGCATCGTCTTCGCCAGTTCCAACCACGTCACCGGCTTTTACCGCCAGGACCAGACCATCAACGCCGACCACCCGCCGCGCCCCGACGGCCTTTACGGCCTGAGCAAGGCCTTCGGCGAAGACCTCTCGCGCCTTTATTTCGACCGCTACGGCATTGAAACCGCCTGCGTGCGCATCGGCTCTTCCTTCGCCGAGCCCAAGGACCGCCGCATGCTGGCCACCTGGCTGAGCTTTGACGACCTGCACCGCCTGATCACCGCCTGCCTCACGACGCCGGTGCTGGGCCACAGCATCGTCTTCGGCATGTCCGACAACGCCGTGACCTGGTGGGACAACAGCCGCGCGCGCCACATCGGCTACGTGCCCAAAGACAGCTCCGACATCTTCCGCGAGGCGGTCTATGCCCGCACGCCCGCGCCTGACCTGAAGGACCCGGTGGCCCAGTACCAGGGCGGCGGTTTTGTCGTGGCCGGCCCCTTCGGCGACTGAGCATCGCTCTATATATATGAGTGAAGCTCAAGCCGAACTGGTCCTGGATGCGCGCAACGGCGTGGGCGAAAGCCCCGTCTGGGACGCGGCTGAACAGGCGCTTTATTGGGTCGATATTCCGGCGCGCCGCTTGTGCCGCTGGAGTGCGGCCGATGCCGTGCTGACCGAATGGCTGGCGCCTGAAATGCCCGCCTGCATAGGCCGCCTGGGCGCGAAGGACTGGATCGCCGGCGCCGAAAGCGGCGTGTTCCGCCTGAGCCCGCGGGCCGGCGGCGAACTCGGCTTTGACCGGCTCGCAAGCGTGACCCACGCTCAGGCCGGCATGCGCTTTAACGACGGCCGCTGCGACCGGCAGGGGCGTTTCCTGGCCGGCACCATGCAGATGAACATGGCCGCGGGCGCGCGCGTCGGCAACGTCTACAGCTACCAGGGCAACGGCCTCAAACTGCTGCTCGAGGGTTTCATCACGCCCAACGGCATGGCCTTCAGCCCGGATGGCCGCACCATGTACCTGTCGGACTCGCACCCTTCGGTGCAGTCGGTCTGGGCCTTTGATTACGACACCAAAACCGGCATCCCGTCGAACCGCCGCCTCTTCATCGACATGAACCCGCTGCCCGGCCGTCCCGACGGCGCGGCCGTCGACGCCGACGGCTGCTACTGGATTTGCGGCAACGACGCAGGTCTCATTCACCGCTTCACGCCCGCCGGCAAGCTGGACCGCTCGCTGGCCGTGCCCGTGAAGAAGCCCGCCATGTGCGCCTTCGGCGGTGCCGGGCTTGACACCCTGTTCGTGACATCGATACGCCCCGAAGGTGTCGATCTATCTGACCAGCCGCTGGCCGGCGGTGTGTTCGCGTTGCGCCCCGGCGTTCGCGGGCTGCCCGAAACCGCGTGCCTGTATTAAAAGTTCCTGCTACCCCTTTCCCGCTACCCGCTACCCGCTTTCCACCACCAACCTTAGAGGATGAGACATGAAGATTAAAAAAACATTGTTTGCCGTAGCCGCCGCCCTGGCACTGATGCCGATGGCAAGCTTTGCCACCGAGTTCCGCTCGTCGGACATCCACCCCGACGGTTATCCCACTGTCGAGGCCGTCAAGTTCATGGGTGAGCGCCTCAAGGTGCTGACCAACGGCAAGCACAGCATCAAGGTGTTCAACAACAGCGCACTCGGCAGCGAAAAAGACACGATCGAGCAGACCAAGATCGGCGCCCTGGCGATGACGCGCGTGAACATCGCGCCGATGAACAACATCTGCCCCGAAACGCAGGTTCCGACCATGCCTTTCCTGTTCCGCTCCAAGGATCACATGCGCCATGTGCTGGACGGCCCCATCGGCGAGCAGATCCTGGCTTCGTGCGCGCCTCAGGGCTTTATCGGCCTGGCGTATTACGACAGCGGTGCGCGCAACCTGTACACGGTCAAAAAACCGGTTCGTTCGCTTGCCGACGCGAAAGGCCTGAAAGTGCGTGTTCAGCAGTCGGACCTGTGGGTTTCGTTGCTGGAAGCCATGGGCGCCAATGCGACGCCCATGCCGTTTGGCGAGGTGTACACCGCGCTGAAGACGGGCCTGGTTGACGCCGCCGAAAACAACTACCCGTCGTATGAAAGCTCGCGCCATTTTGAAGTGGCGAAGTTTTACTCCATCACCGAGCATTCGATGGCGCCTGAGATGCTGCTGTTCTCCAAGCGCACCTGGGACGGCCTGAGCGCTGATGACCAGAAGGCCCTTCGCCAGGCGGCCAAGGAGTCGGTGCCTTACATGCGCAAGCTGTGGGACGAGCGCGAGGAAAAATCGCTGGCTACCGTCAAGGCCGGTGGTGCCGAGATCATCCAGGTTGACAAGGTGTCTTTCCAGAATGCCATGAAGCCTGTTTATGACAAGTTCATCACTGACGCTGCGCTGAAGAGCCTGGTCAAACGGATCCAGGACACCAAGTAAGTCTTGATCTCGCGCCGGCCGTTTGCGGCCGGCGCGTTTTACGGCGGTTCTTGCCGCTTGCAAATTTTTTTTGGTTTTCTCAGGTTTTCTCTGGGGCGGCTTTTACGTCCGCACTTTATTTATGTACACAAAAATTTGTCGCGGGCTCGCCCGGACTTGCATGTGGCTGGGAATTTTCGGCCTTGTGGCGGTGATATGCGCCGTCAGCTGGCAAGTCTTTGGCCGTTATGTCCTGAATAACACCCCCACCTGGGCGGAGAGCCTGGCCTTGCTGCTGGTGTTGTATGTCACGATGTTCGGAACGGCTGTGGGCGTTCGCGACGCCGGCCACATCGGGCTGGAATCTTTTCTGGTTCTCGCGCCGGAAAGCCTTCGCCTGAAGATGGAGTACCTGATCCACGCGCTGGTCATGCTGTTCGGCGCCGCCATGGCCTACAACTGCGCCTCGCTGGCGGAGTCCGTGTGGAGCTACCGTTTGCCCACCCTGTGGATTTCCGAGGGATGGCGCTATGTTCCCGCAACGATTGCGGGCGTTCTCATTGTGATGTTCTCCATTGAACACATCATCGCGCTCGCCAAGGGCCAAGAAGTCGAACCGGCCTGGGGTTAAGCAACATCATGACAATTCCATTACTCATTCTCTGTATTTCCTTCACGCTGTTCCTGCTGCTCGGCGTGCCGGTGGCGTTTTCCATCGGCCTGTCCGCGTTGGCCACGCTGCTGTATGAAGGCCTGCCGCTGGCGGTCGGCTTCCAGCAGATGACCTCCGGCATGGGGATCTTTTCTTTCCTCGCGATTCCGTTTTTCATCTTCGCCGGTGAGCTGATGCTTTACGGCGGTATTGCCGACCGCATCGTGAACCTGGCGCGCAACCTGGTCGGCCATGTGCGCGGCGGCCTGGGCATGTCTAACGTGGTGGCCTGCACCCTGTTCGGCGGCGTTTCGGGTTCTCCGGTGGCCGATGTGTCCGCCATGGGCGCCGTGATGATCCCGATGATGAAGAAAGAGGGCTACCACGCCGACTACGCCGTCAACGTGACGACGCATGCGGCCCTGGTGGGCGCGTTGATGCCGACCAGCCACAACCTGATCATCTATTCGCTGGCTGCCGGCGGCAAGGTGTCGATTGCGGCGCTGATTCTGGCCGCCCTGGTGCCCGCCGCGATCCTGACCATCTGCAATCTGGCGGCGGCCTACCTGGTCGCCGTGAAACGCGGTTATCCAGCCGGCAGTTTTCCGGGATGGGCGATTGTTGCGCGCTCGCTCGCCGCGGCGCTGCCGGGCCTGATGATTGTCGTGCTGATTCTCGGCGGCATTCTTTCGGGCATCTTCACCGCCACCGAATCCGCCGCCGTGGCTGTCCTGTACGCGCTGGCCCTGACCATCTTTGTGTACCGTACCCTGAAGTGGGAACACTTCATCAAGGCCGCCTCCAAAGCCGTCAAGACGACCGGCGTCATCCTGCTGCTGATCGGTATTTCCAGCACCTTCGGCTACCTGATCAGCCTCTACGGCGTGGCCGAGCTGACCGGCAAGATGCTGTCCGAGATCACAACCACCCCGTGGGTGATCTTCCTGCTGATCAACATCATCCTGTTCGTGCTGGGCACCTTCCTGGACATGGCTGCCACCATCCTGCTGTGCACGCCGATTTTCCTGCCGATCGCCCAGCATTACGGCATGAGCTCGGTGCAGTTCGGCATCGTGCTGCTGATCAATTGCGCGCTGGGCCTGAACACGCCGCCGGTGGGCACCACCCAGTTTGTGGGCTGCGCCATAGGCGGGGTGTCCGTGGGCACCGTGATGCGCACCATCTGGCCGTTCTACGGCGCGCTGATCTTCGCGCTCGCACTGGTCACGTTTATTCCCGCGTTCTCCATGTGGCTCCCGAGCCTGTACATGGTGGTCGGTAAATAAAGGAATCGCACGCCATGGCCGCACCGCTTCACATCCGCATGCACCCTCGCGACAACGTCGCGATCGTCGCCAACGACGGCGGCCTGCCCGAGGGCAGCGCCTTCGCGGACGGCCTGCGGCTCATGGAGCGTGTGCCCCAGGGCCACAAGGTGGCGCTGGTGGACTTGCCGCAAGGTGCGGCGGTGCTGCGCTACAACGTGCCCATCGGCTATGCGCTGAAAGACATTCCCGCCGGCAGCTGGGTGCATGAGCGCCTGCTGCAGATGCCCGACGCGCGCTCGCTGGACAACCTGCCCAAGGCGACGGTGCGGCCCGAACCGCTGCCGGCGCTGGAAGGCTATACCTTCGAGGGCTACCGCAACCCGGACGGTTCGGTCGGAAGCCGCAACATCCTGGCCATCACCACCACGGTGCAGTGCGTGGCCGGCGTGGTGGACTTCGCCGTCCAGCGCATCAAGGCCGAGCTGCTGCCGCGTTTCCCCAACGTCGACGACGTGGTGGGGCTGGAGCACACCTACGGCTGCGGCGTGGCGATCGACGCGCCCGACGCCATCATCCCGATACGCACCCTGCGCAACATCAGCCTGAACCCCAACTTCGGCGGCGAGGTCATGGTGGTCAGCCTGGGCTGCGAGAAACTGCAGCCCGAGCGCCTGCTGCCGCCGGGCAGCATACAGATCATCGACGAGCGCAACGTGGCCGACGTGGGCATGAGCGCCGAAGCCGCGCTGGACGTGGTCTGCCTGCAGTCCGAGAATCACGTCGGCTTCATGTCCATGATCGACTCGATCATGGAGACCGCCTTGCTGCACCTGGAGCGGCTCAACGCGCGCAGGCGCGAGACCGTGCCTGCCAGTGAACTGGTGGTGGGCGTGCAGTGCGGCGGCAGCGACGCGTTTTCCGGCGTGACGGCGAACCCGGCGGTGGGTTTTGCCACCGACCTGCTGGTGCGCGCCGGCGCGACGGTGATGTTCTCCGAAACGACCGAAGTGCGCGACGGCATAGACCAACTGACCTCACGGGCCAGCACGCCGGAAGTGGCCGAGGCCATGATCCGCGAGATGGCCTGGTACGACGCTTACCTGCAAAAGGGGCGCGTGGACCGCAGCGCCAACACCACGCCTGGCAACAAAAAGGGCGGCCTTTCCAACATTGTCGAAAAGGCCATGGGCTCCATCGTGAAATCCGGCAGCGCACTCATCAGCGGTGTGCTCTCGCCCGGTGAAAAGGTCAAACAAAAAGGCCTGATCTACGCCGCGACGCCCGCCAGCGACTTTATCTGCGGAACGCTGCAACTGGCCGCCGGCATCAACATCCACGTGTTCACCACCGGCCGCGGCACGCCTTACGGGCTGGCGGAAGTGCCGGTGATCAAGGTGGCCACGCGTACCGACCTGGCGCGGCGCTGGCACGACCTGATGGACATCAACGCCGGCCGTATCGCCGACGGCGACGCCACGATTGAAGACGTCGGCTGGGAACTGTTCCAGTTCATGCTGGATGTGGCCAGCGGCCGCAAGAAAACCTGGGCCGAGCACTGGAAGCTGCACAACGCGCTGGTGCTGTTCAACCCGGCGCCTGTGACCTGAGCCGTCCATCAACAACAAAAGGAGACAGACCATGAACATCGTTCCCTCAAATTCCCGCGCGCTGCGCCTGGCTTTTCGGCTGCTGGCGGCGGCAGGCCTCGCGGCCGCCGCCGGTGCTGCTTCCGCCGCCACCTGGGTGTACGTGTCGAATGCCGACAGCCAGGAAATCTCGGTGCTCGAGCTGGACCGTGCCCAGGGCACGCTCAAGCCGGTGGAGACCGTGAACGTGGGCGGGGCCGTGATGCCCATGGCCGTGAGTCCCGACAAACGCTTCCTGTATGCCGCGCTGCGTTCCCAGCCTTTCCGTGTCGTGAGCTTCGCCATTGACGGCGCCAGCGGCAAGCTGCGCAAGCTCGGCGAAGCGTCGCTGGCCGACAGCATGGCCAATATCGACACCGACCTGACGGGGCGCTGGCTTTTCGCGGCGTCCTATCCCGGCCACAAGATCACCGTCAACGCTATCGACAAGGAGGGCAAGGCCGGCGCCATCCAGCAGCTGATCCCCGGGATCGCGAATGCGCACGCCATTCATGCGGATTCGGCCAACCGTTTCGTGCTGGCCACCAGCCTGGGCAACGACAACGTGACCAGCTGGCGCTTTGACGCCGCCACCGGTGTGCTCTCGCCCAACGATCCGGCGCTGACCGCCTCCGCCGCAAAATCCGGCCCGCGCCATTTTGTCTGGGACAAGGCGCAGCGCTTTGCCTACCTGCTCAACGAGCTGGACGCGCAGCTCCAGGTGTTTGCCTGGGATGGCGGCCGCGGCACGCTCAAGCTGCTGCAGACCCGAACCACGCTGCCGGCGGGTTTTGCCGGCAAGCCCTGGGCAGCCGACCTGCACCTCACGCCCGACGGCCGCTACCTCTACGCGTCCGAGCGCACGTCCAGCACGCTTTCAGCCTTCCGTGTCGATGCCGCCACCGGCTTGCTGGAGCCCCTGGGCCAGACGCCCACCGAGAAGACCCCGCGCGGCTTCGCCATCGACGCTGCGGGACGCTACCTGATCGCGGCGGGCCAGGACTCGCACAGCGTGTCCGTGCACGCCATCGACGCCGCGACGGGCGCGCTGGGCACGCCGAAGCGGCTGCCCGTCGGCAAGAACCCGAACTGGATTGAAATCGTCGAGATGCCCTGAGAGGCCGAACAGTCCATCCACTCACCCCGACACAACACAACACACCTGAAGGAGACACCCTCATGCAACGCCGTATCCTGCTCACTACCGCGCTGGCCGCCGTGGCCGGCCTTTCAACGCTGACCGCATTCGCCCAGGGCAATTGGCCTACCGGCAAGCCCATCACCTACCTGGTGCCCTTCGCCGCCGGCGGCACCACCGACGTGCTGGGCCGCCTGATCGGGCAAAAGCTCGGCACGGCGCTGGGCACCACGATCATTGTCGACAACAAGCCCGGGGCGGGCGGCAGCGTCGGTTCGGAAGTGGGCTCACGCGCCGCGCCGGACGGCTTCACGCTGGTGGGCGGCACGGTCAGCTCGCATGCGATCAACGTGAGCCTCTATCCGAAAATCGGCTATGACCCGATCAAGTCCTTTGCGCCCGTCACACTCATCGGCACCAACCCACTGGTCCTGGTGGTCAACCAGGCCAGCCCCTACAAGACCCTGAAGGACGTGCTGGAGGGCAGCAAGGGCAAGTCCGGCGGCCTGTCGTCGGCCTCGGCCGGCACCGGCACCTCGCAACACCTTTCGCTGGAGTTGCTGGCCTTCCGCTCCGGCGTGAAGTTCACGCACATCCCCTACAAGGGCAGCGGCCCGGCCATCCAGGACGTGATCGGCGGGCAGGTGGACATGATGTTCGACACCAGCGTCGTGGCGGCACCGCACATCCAGAGCGGCAAGCTGCGCGCGATCGCGGTGACCTCCGCCACCCGGCTGGCCTCCATGCCGGACGTGCCGACGGTGGCCGAGTCCGGCTTGCAGGGCCTGGCCAACTTTGAAGTGCTGTCCTGGCAGGCCATCTTTGCGCCGGCGGGAACGCCCGCGCCTGTGGTCGACCGCCTGCACACCGAGATCGCCCGCATCCTGGCGGAACCTGAAATGCAGGGAAAGCTCAAGGGCTTCGGCATGGAGCCGGCCAATATGACGACGGCGCAGATCGCCGCTTTCCAGCGCGCCGAAGTCGCCAAGTGGGCGCAGGTCATCAAGGCGGCGAACATCAAGGCCGAATAACGCGGCATGCCCGCACGCTGATTCCAACAGAAACGTAAAAGCACATCACCATGACACAAGCAACTCCCTACCAACCGTTTCCCAACAGCTTCAAGCGCGACCTGTTGGCCGGAAAAAAGCTGATCGGCTGCTGGTCGTCGCTGGCCAATGCCATCACCACCGAGGTGCTGGGCGTGGCGGGCTTCGACTGGATCCTGCTTGACGGCGAGCACTCGCCCAACGATGTGGGCACCTTCATCCCCCAGCTGATGGCGCTCAAGGACAGCCCCAGCGCGCCCTTTGTGCGGCCCACCAGCAACAACGAGGTCGAGATCAAACGCCTGCTGGACGCCGGTTTCTACAACTTCCTGGTCCCCTTCGTCGAAAGCGCGGACGAGGCGAGGCGCGCGGTGGCCGCCACGCGCTACCCGCCGCAAGGCGTGCGCGGCGTGTCGGTATCGCAGCGCAGCAACCGCTACGGCACGGTGCCCGAGTATTTCAAGGGCATCAACGACCAGATCTGCGTCGCGTTGCAGATCGAAAGCAGCGCCGGTGTCGCGGCTTCGCGCGCGATTGCCGAGGTCGACGGCGTGGACTGCATTTTTGTCGGCCCCTCCGACCTGGCGGCCGGCCTGGGCCACCTGGGCAACGCGGGCCATCCGGATGTGCAAAAAGCCATTGCCGCCGTGTTTGCGAACGCCAAGGCCTGCGGCAAGCCCACGGGCATCCTGGCCCCGGTGGAAGCCGACGCGCGGCGCTACATGGAGATGGGCGCCACCTTTGTGGCCGTGGGCAGCGACCTCGGTGTGTTCCGCTCTGCGACGCAAGCCCTGCACGACCGTTACCGCGCCTGATGGGCGCCATCGTTTCCGACTGAATTTTTGACTGGAGTATTTTGAAATGAGCAAGCTTGGATTTATCGGCCTGGGCATCATGGGCAACCGGATGGCGGCGCACCTGATCGCCGCAGGGCACGAAGTTTTCATGACCACCCTGGGCAAGGTGCCCGCGGAACTGTTGACGGGCAAGGGCAAGGCCTGCGATTCCATCACCGACGTGGTGAAACAGGCCGACATCATTTTCCTGATGCTGCCTGATACCCCCGACGTGGCCAAGGTGCTGTTCGGCGAAGGCGGCGTGGCCGGCGCGCTGACCAAGGGCAAGACGGTTGTCGACATGAGCTCCATCTCGCCGATGGACACGAAAGAGTTCGCCAAAAAAATCAATGCCCTGGGCTGCGACTACCTTGACGCCCCGGTGTCGGGCGGCGAAGTCGGCGCCAAGGCGGCCAGCCTCACCATCATGGTGGGCGGCCCGCAAGCGGCTTTCGACCTCGTCAAGCCGCTGTTCGAGCTGATGGGCAAGAACATCACGCTGGTGGGCGGCAACGGCGACGGCCAGACCTGCAAGGTGGCCAACCAGATCATCGTGGCGCTGAACATCGCGGCMGTSGGYGAAGCCCTGCTGTTYGCCAGCAAGGCCGGCGCGGACCCGGCCAAGGTGCGCCAGGCGCTGATGGGCGGCTTTGCCTCCTCGCGCATCCTGGAAGTGCATGGCGAACGCATGATCAAGCGCACCTTCGCACCCGGTTTCCGTATCGGCCTGCACCAGAAGGACCTGAACCTGGCACTCAGCGGTGCGCGCACCCTGGGCCTGGCCCTGCCGCAAACGGCGGGCGCCGCCCAGTTGATGCAGGCCTGCGCCGCCAACGGCATGCAGGACCTCGACCACTCCGCACTCGTGCGGGCGCTGGAATTGCTGGGAAACCACGAAGTCGCGAAGTCGGCGTAAGCAGACAGACAGGCGCGCACGAGGGGCCCGAGAGAGGCTCCCGGCGCGGCGGAGGGGTAACCGCTTTTGTGAACATTCAGGAGACAAGCATGGCTATCAATCGACGAGAACTTATCGCGGCTTCATTGGCCGTGGGTGTGGGCGCCGGCACCGGCGCCGCCAACGCCCAGGCCGAATGGCCGTCCAAACCGATACGCCTGGTGGTTCCTTACCCACCGGGCGGCTCTTCGGACATCATTGCCCGCGCCATCGCGCAGCCTTTGTCCGAAGCGCTCAAGCAGTCGGTCATCGTGGACAACAAGGCCGGCGCCAATGGCAACCTGGGCGCAGACATCGTGGCCAAGTCCGCGCCCGACGGCTACACGCTGCTGCTGTGCGACACCGGCGCGCTGGCCATCAGCCCTTCGGTCTACCCCAAGCTGAGCTTCGACCCGTCCAAGGATTTGCGTGGCGTCACCATGCTGGCGTATTCACCGCACCTGCTGGTGGTCCATCCCTCGGTGCCTGTCAGCAACCTCAAGGAACTTGTGGCGTTGTCGCAAAAGACCGAGTTGAATTTCGCAGTGACGGCCATGGGTAGCGCGCCGCACCTGGCCGGCGTGGCCGTCGAACGGGCCAGCAAGGCCAAGTGGCAGTACATCCCCTACAAGGGCGGCTCGCAAGCCGTCAGCGACACCATCGCCGGGCAAACGCAGATCCTGATGAACGGCATGCTGGCCACCTTGCCGCATGTGCAAAGCGGCAAGCTGAAAATCCTGGGCGTCTCCAAGAGCACGCGCATGCCGCTGATCGGCAATGTGCCGACGCTGGCGGAGCAAGGCCTGGCGAACTTCGAGTCCGGCACCTGGCAGGGCCTGCTGGTGGCCAACGGCACGCCGGCGGCCATCATCAACCGCCTCAACAATGAGCTCATCAAGATCATCCGCAGCCCGGACATACGCGCCAAGCTGGCGGGGCAGGGCGCAGAGGTCGTGACCATGACGCCGGCGCAGCAGGATGGCTTCTTCAACCAGGAACGCAGCCGCTGGGCCAAGGTCGTCTCGGACGCCAACATCAAGTTAGACTGAAGAGTGTTTGCGTGAATTAGTGGTGATATCGCCGCTTGTCTTTGGACGGCGGCGAATCATCCGTGTGAACATCCGTAAAGGGATTCAAACACTGACAAAATACGAGCCAGCCCGTCAGAGGCGGCCGTTACGACCTATCCAGGAGACAAAATTGCGTATATCTTTCAAGGGGCTTTTATGCCTCTCCTTCGCGCTATGCGCGAGTGCCTCGATGGCCCAGACCAAGCTGCGGGCCTGGAACATCCACCCCGATGGTTATCCGGTCTCGGAAGCCCTGAAGAGTTTTGTGGAACAGGTCGCCAAAAGCACCGGCGGCCGCTACAACATCGAGCTCTTCAACAACGGCTCGCTGGGCGACCAGCCCAAGGCAGTGCAGATGCTCAAGAGCGGCGAGATCGACGTGGCCGAGTTCAGCTCCGGCCCCCTGTCGGACGCCGTGCCGGGCATCAAGGTGCTGAACCTGCCTTTCCTGTTCACCGATTCCGCGCACATGTTCCGTCACCTGGACGGCAAGCTCGGCGAGCGGTTTTCCGCCAACCTGAAAACCGCCGGCTTCGTGGTGCTGGGCTGGTATGACGGTGGCGGCCGTTCGTTTTACTGCGTCAAGCCCGTGAACAACATCCGCGACCTGGCCGGCATGAACATCCGGGTGCAGCAGTCCGAGGTCTACATCGAGATGGTCAAACTCATGGAAGCCAAACCGGTGGCCTTGCCTTTCAAGGAAGTGCTGGGCGCGCTGGAGCAGGGCAAGGTTGATTGCGCCGAGAACAACCTGCCTTCGTATGAATCCACCGGGCACTACAAGGTCGCCAAAAACGTCTACATGACCAACCACGTGATCTCGCCCGAGGCGCTGGTGGTGTCGACCAAACTCTGGGACAAGCTCAGCAAGGAAGACAAGGCCGCGTTTAGCGAAGCCGGCGCCAAATCCGCCATCCTGATGCGCGAGCTCTGGAACAAGCGTGTCGCCGCGGCGCTGGAGACCACCACCAAACAGGGCTCGCAGTTCGTCAAAGTCCGGGATGCCTCGCCCATGGTCAGGCGCATGGGGCCGCTGTACGGCAAGTACATGGCCGACCCGACCACGCGTGAAGAACTGCTGACCATCATTGCCAAGTGAGCGGCGAGGACTTTCCCCTGTTGCTGGATCCCTCGCGCTTCGCGCGCGAGATCGACGGCAAGCCGGTCAGGCTGTTCACGCTGCGCAACCGCAGCGGCATGGTGGTGTGCGTGACCAACTACGGCGCCAAGATCGAACAACTGCTGGTGCCCGACCGCGAGGGCCGCCTTGACGACGTGGTGCTGGGTTACGACAGCATCGAAGGCGTGGTGGGCGGCTCGCCCTCCGTGGGCGCCTTTGTCGGGCGTTATGCCGGGCGTATAGAAAACGCGCGCTTCAAACTGGGCGGTGTGGAACACCAGCTAGCCGCCAACAACGGCCCGCACTGCCTGCACGGCGGCCTGCGCGGCTCACGCTTCCAGGTGTTCGATGCGGTGCAGCACAACGATTCCAGCGTGGAGATGCGCTACGTGTTTGCCGACGGCGAGGAAGGTTTTCCCGGAACACTGGCCTTGAACCTGACGTACAGCGTGACGGAAGAAAACGAACTGGTACTCGATTACGGCGCGGTGGCGCTTGATGCGCCCACCGTGGCCAATTTCACCACGCATGCCTTCTTCAACCTCGAAGGCATGAACAGCACGCTGAGCGGCAGCGCGCTGGGGCATGAAGTCATGATCAACGCGAGCCGCTATTTCGGGATGACGCCCGAGCTGATCGCCACGGGCGAGCTGTTGCCGGTGCAGGGCACGCCGTTTGATTTCCGGCAACCGGCGGTGCTGGATACGCGCGTGCACGGTCCGCAGGCCGCGAGCGGGGTCGCGGGATATGACGACTGCTTCGCGATCGACCGCGGCGCCGCAGGTGAGCTGGCGCTGTGCGCGCGCGTGCGCGCCCCGGCCGGCGGCCGCGTGATGGAGGTCTGGTCGACCGAACCCACGATGCAGTTCTACACCGGCATGGTGGCCGGTGAAGCGCTGGCCGGCGGACCGGGCAAAGGCGGCAGGCGCTATGTGCAGCAGCAAAGCCTGTGCTTTGAGCCACAGGGCTATCCAAACGCGCCCAACATAGCCGCCTTTCCTTCGGCCGTCCATGCGCCGGGGCAGGGCCGCCGGGGCCGCACGCTGTACCGCTTCAGCACCTCCTGAAAAGCTTGCGCATGTCAGAATGCATCGGCAACAAACAACAAGGAGCCGGACATGCAAGGGTGGAAACTGGGATGTTGGCTTGGGGTGATGTGGGTGGCGCAGATCGCGAGCGGGCCTGCCTGGGCCCAGCAGCCCGAGCGTGTGCCGCCGCAGGTCGTCAAACTGCCCCTGCTGGTCGACGGCAAGCAGTTTGAGGTCGTCACCCATGTCTACAAACCCCCCGGCGAAGGCCCGTTTCCGCTGGTGATCTTTTCCCATGGGCGGGCCCCTTCGCGCGTCGACAGGGCCAAGCTCGAATACCCGGTGCTGGTCGGGCATGCGAACTACTGGCTTCACAAGGGCGTTGCGGTGATTGCCCCGGTGCGGCCGGGTTATGGCGATACCGGCGGGATGGACCGGGAAGACTCGGGCGCGCGCTGGAACGGCAATGTCTGCAGTGGCGAGCCCGACTTCACGCGCGTGGCCAGCCGGGCCGGCCAGACGGTGGTCGCGCTGCACCAGTGGGCGCTGCAGCAGCCCTGGGTGCGCAAGGACAGGCTGCTGCTGGAGGGGCAGTCGGTGGGCGGTATGACCACGGTGTCGGTCGCCGCGCTCAACCTGCCGGGCGTTATTGGCGCCGTCAATTTCGCCGGCGGCTCGGGCGGCAATCCCGAGTCATCGCCGACCAAAAGCTGCGGACCGGAAACCTTGCGCAAGACCTATGGCGAACTCGGCAAGCTGGTCAAGGTGCCCAACCTGTGGCTGTATGCCGAGAACGACCAGTACTGGGGGCCCGAAGCACCCCGCCAGTGGCACGAGGCCTTCAAGGCCGGCGGCAGCGACACGCAGCTTGTCCAGACCGGGCCGGTGCAGGGGCATGACGGGCATTCGCTGCTGACCTACGGCGGCAAGATGTGGTCGGTGCCGCTGGACGCCTTTGTGCGCAAGGTGGGGCTGACCGCGCCCTGAGTTTGCGCCAGGCATAAAAAAGCCCGGCGCTTTGCGGGCCGGGCTTTTTTGAGGAGGGCGCGTGTTTACAGCGTGTCGATAAAGCTGCGCAGCTTGTCCGAACGCGAAGGGTGCTTGAGCTTGCGCAGCGCCTTGGCTTCGATCTGGCGGATGCGCTCACGCGTCACGTCGAACTGCTTGCCGACTTCTTCCAGCGTGTGGTCGGTGGACATCTCGATGCCGAAGCGCATGCGCAGCACCTTGGCTTCGCGCGGCGTCAGGCTGTCGAGGATGTCCTTGACCACGTCGCGCAGGCCGGCCTGCATCGCGGCTTCCAGCGGCGCGGTGTTGGCGCTGTCCTCGATGAAGTCACCGAGGTGCGAATCGTCGTCGTCGCCGATCGGCGTTTCCATGGAGATCGGCTCTTTGGCGATCTTCATGATCTTGCGGATCTTGTCTTCCGGAATCTCCATCTTGGCGGCCAGGATGCTGGCGTCCGGCTCGAAGCCGAATTCCTGCAAGTGCTGGCGCGACAGGCGGTTCATCTTGTTGATGGTTTCGATCATGTGCACCGGGATGCGGATGGTCCGCGCCTGGTCGGCGATGGAGCGCGTGATCGCCTGGCGAATCCACCAGGTGGCGTAGGTCGAGAACTTGTAGCCGCGGCGGTATTCGAATTTATCGACGGCCTTCATCAGGCCGATGTTGCCTTCCTGGATCAAATCGAGGAACTGCAGGCCGCGGTTGGTGTACTTCTTGGCGATCGAGATCACCAGGCGCAGGTTGGCCTCGATCATCTCTTTCTTGGCGTCGCGCGAGTTGGACTCGCCTTCGTTCATGCGCTTGTTGATGTCCTTGAGCTGGGCCAGCGGCACCACCACGCGGGCCTGCAATTCGCCCAGCTTGGTTTGCAGTTCCTGGATGGGCGGCACGTTGCGGGCCATCACCACCGACCAGGGCTTGCCGGATGCGACCTGTTTTTCAACCCATTTCAGATTCAACAGGTTGGGCGGGAAATCCTTGATGAAGATTTCCTGGGGCATGCCGCATTTCTCGACGATGATGCGGCGCAGCTCGCGCTCCTTCTTGCGCACGTCCAGCACCTGGCCGCGCAGCATGTCGCAGAGCTTTTCAATGGTCTTGGCGGTGAAGCGCACGGTCATCAGCTCGTCGCTCAGGGCTTTTTGCGACTTCACGTAAGTGGGTGTGCCGTAGCCTTCCTTGTCGTAGGTCTTGTGGACCTTCTCGAACAGGGTGGCGATCTTGTCGAAGCGGTTGAGCGCTTCCTTCTTGAGTTCTTCGAGCTTTTTGGTCAGGGCCTTGGAGCCGCCCTTGCCGTCGTCGTCGTCTTCCTCGTCGAATTCGTCGAAGTCTTCCTCGGCCACGTAATCGTCGGCCTCGTTGGGGTTGGAGAAGCCGTCGACCACGGTGGAGATGACGATCTTGCCTTCGCGGATTTCCTCGCCCAGGCGCATGATTTCAGCGATGGTGGCGGGGCTTTCCGAGATGGCTTCCATCATCTTCATGAGGCCGCCCTCGATGCGCTTGGCGATTTCGATTTCGCCTTCGCGCGTGAGCAGCTCGACCGTGCCCATTTCACGCATGTACATGCGGACCGGGTCGGTGGTGCGGCCGAATTCGCTGTCGACGGTGGACAGCGCGGCTTCGGCTTCTTCTTCGGCTTCCTCTTCGGTCGCGACCGTGGGGCCGGTGTTGTTCAGCAGCAGGGTTTCGGCGTCGGGCGCCTGCTCGTACACGGCCACACCCATGTCGTTGAGCATGTTGACCACGACTTCCAGCGTTTCAGCGTCGACCAGCTTGTCGGGAAGGTGGTCGGAGATTTCGCCGTGCGTGAGGTAGCCGCGGGTTTTACCGAGCTTGATCAGGGTCTTCAGGCGCAGGCGGCGCTTGAGCATGTCTTCTTCGGAGAGGACGGTCTCGTCCAGGCCGAATTCCTTCATCAGGGCGCGTTCCTTCGCCTTGCTGATCTTCATGCGCAGCGGCTTGACCTTCTCGGTCGTTTCCGCCACGGGTTCGCCGACCAGGTCGTCTTCAATGTCGGACAGGTCGAGGTCTTCGCCGTCCTTGGGCGCGGCGCTGGCGTTCTTGGGCTTGCGGCCGCGCTTGGCGCCGGTGGTGGCGGCAGGCGCGCTGCCGTCGGCCGCGGGGTTCTTGGGCGGGCGGCCGGGTTTCTTTTTCACGGGCACGTCGGCAGGGGCGGCGAGAGGCTTGGATTCAGGGCTGGACTTGGTCGGCACGGCAGGAGCTTTCTTCAGGGGCAAATCGGAAACCACGGATTTCACGGTTTTCAGGGGGGCTTTGCTCACCAGGGCATTGGGTTTGCTGGGTTTGACAGAGATGGCGGTTTTTCCCGGTTTTTCAACCTTGGCGCTTTTGGCGGCAGGTTTGGCGGAGGCTTTGGCCACTGCTTTGACTGGAGGCTTGCCTGCGGGCCGGGCAGCGGCTTTCGGCGCTGTCTTGGCTTTGGGCTTGGCGGCGGCTTTGGGCTGCGCGCCTTGCGGCTTCTTGGACGTGCTCGGCTTCGTTGGCTTGGCAGTAGGCATGGAACCTCCAGTTATCGGGAATTGTTTTAAATATCTATCAGCTACCAGTAAACAAAAATGCGCCTTGGCGCCTGCGCGAAGCACAGGCACGGTGACAAGGATTCAGGGTCAGGAACGGGAGAGCGGAAAAACAGGCCGGCAGCGCCAGAGGCACGGTGCGGTTTATTTTCCGGGCAAGCTGTTTGGGCGAACATTTGGTGTGCAGTCCTTGCGGAATTCCCTGGGGGAAGTGGCCGTCTCATCTGTGAGTTCCCCGAAGTTTCGGGGTGGCCGGGCCGGAGGTGCTGCTGTCGCGCTTGCCGTCGAAAATCGGATTATACCCTGTTGCCTGTTTTTTGGGCGTTTTTTTTGCCGTCAAAACAGGTATTTTCCCGGTGCTTGCGGGAGCCTAGCGGGAAGTGTCGACCGGGGCTTTGAGGCTGGCGGCCAGTTCCATGTAGCGCTGGCGGGCGTCCGGATCGGTGGCGGCCCGGGCGGCCAGCTCGCTCATTTCCTGCTGGCGGCGCAGGCGCAGCAGCTGGTCCAGGATGCTGCGGACTTCGGTCCAGTCGCTTTCTATGCCTTCGGGGATCTGCGCGATCTGCGCCGTGGCGTGCCTTTCGTGGACATGGCCGCGCAGGCCCTCGCGCAGGGCCGCCCAGGGCTGGGGCCCGTGTTCGTGGAGCTGGCTCTCCAGCCAGACGAACAGCGGGCCGTGGGGCTCGGGCAGCTCGACCAGCAGATGGTGCTCTTCGGTGCTGAGCCGGTCCCAGGTCTGGGCTTCGGTCAGCAGCAGCCTGAGCACGCGGTCTTCGCGGCTGGCCGGCAGTATGCGCCCGGCCACGCGGCGCGGCGCGCGGGCGCTGCCGCCGCGCTCGCCAAAACTGCGCCCCGGGGCTGACGGGGGCGGGTAATAACCGGAGGGCTCGGAGGCGCTGTAGTCGCGCTCTTCGGGGTAATCGGGCGGGTAGCCGCCGGGGTCGGGCATCTCCGCGTGGTGCACGGGGGCCGGCCCGGCGTCCTGCCTGTGGCCCTTCCCGGATCCGCGCGGCCCGCCGCTGCCCTTGTTGCCCGATTTGTAGCCCGTGGCGGCCGGCTGCCACAGCTGCAGCAGCTCGCGGCTGTCGATCAGCACCTTGTCGGCGATCTCGGCCAGCAGCTGGCGCTTCAAGGCGCCGTCGGGCATCAGGTTCCACAGCGGCCGGGCGTTGCTGGCCATGTGGGCGCGGCCCTCGGCGGTGTCCAGGTCGCAGCCTTCGGCGGCGGCTTCGAGCAGGAAGCGGCTCAGCGGCACGGCCTTGCTGACATAGGCCGCGAAGCCTTCCTTGCCGTGTTCGCGGATGTAGCTGTCGGGGTCGTGCTCGGCGGGCAGRAACAGGAACTTGAYGSTGCGCACRTCRGTGGCRAAGGGYAGGGCGGCATCCAGCGCCTTGCGGGCGGCGCGGCGGCCGGCGCCGTCGCCGTCGAAGCTGAACACCACCGAATCGGTGAAGCGGAACAGCTTTTGCACATGGTCGGCGGTGCAAGCGGTGCCCAGCGTGGCCACCGCGTTGGCAAAACCCAGCTGGGCAAGCGCCACCACGTCCATATAGCCCTCGGTGACCAGCGCGTAGCCGTGCTCGCGCAGGGCGCTGCGAGCCTCGAACAGGCCGTAGAGTTCGCGTCCTTTGCTGAAGACCGGGGTTTCGGGCGAATTGAGGTATTTGGGCTTGTCGTCGCCCAGCACGCGGCCGCCAAAGCCTATGCATTCGCCCTTGACGTTGCGGATGGGGAACATGACCCGGTCGCGAAAACGGTCATAGCGCTTGGCTTCGCCGGCCTGGTTTTCCTCGCCGGGTTCGCCGGTGATGACCAGCCCGCTTTCGACCAGCAGCGGGTCGTTGTAGTCGGGGAACACGCTGGCCAGGCTGCGCCAGCCTTCGGGCGCGTAGCCCAGGCCGAAGGTCTTGGCGACTTCGCCCGAGACGCCGCGGCCCTTGAAGTAGTCGATGGCGCGCTCGGAGTTGCGCAAGGCCTTGATGTAAGCGATGCCGGCTTTTTCGAGCACGCTGGTGAGCGTGGCCTGCTGCTCGCGCATCTGCGCGGCCCGGGCGCGGTCCTGCGGCGAGACGTCGTCTTCGGGGACCTGCAGGCCGTATTGCTGGGCGAGGTCTTTGACAGCCTCGACGAAGTTCATGCCGCCGTGTTCCATCAAAAAGCTGATGGCATTGCCGTTCTTGCCGCAGCCGAAGCAGTGGTAGAACTGCTTGGAGGGGCTGACGCTGAAGGAGGGCGATTTTTCGCCGTGGAAAGGGCACAGGCCCATGAAGTTGGCGCCGCCCTTTTTGAGCTGCACGTAGCGGCCCACGATGTCCACCACGTCAGCGCGCGCGAGCAGTTCCTGGATGAATGTTTGTGGGATGGCCATGGGGGGGAGGGGGGTCAATTTAGCACACGCGTCGCGGCGATGGGCCGCCGGTGCCCAAGGTGCCTATGGCCCTGGAGGGGAATGGGCGCTGGGCTGACACGCATTGGCGGCATCCGGCGGCAGTAGGGCACCTCCGGCGTCTCCCACAATGGACTTTTCCCTGCCGCCCCGGGAGCGGGGCCATTCCATGACGCTTTCCCCCAACCTTGCCTATGTTGCCAGCCATCCCGGCGCCTTCGCGCTGCGGGTGCTCAAGGGTTTTCGCGCCAATCAGGGCTTGCTGCTGGCAGGGGCGGTGGCCTATTACGCGCTGCTGTCCGTCGTGCCGCTGCTGATCCTGGTGGCGATCGCGCTGTCGCATGTGGTGGACCAGCAGGYCATGCTGCAGGCGCTGGGCCGCTACATCGGCTGGCTCGCCCCGGGCCAGGGAGGCTACATCACGGCCGAGCTGGCCTATTTCCTGGCGCACCGGGAGGTGCTGGGCTGGGTCTTGCTGGCCACCATGCTGTTTTTCAGTTCGCTGGCCTTCACGGTGCTGGAGAACGCGATGTCGGTAATCTTTCTGCACCGCGTGGCGATCCGCCGCCGCCATCTGCTGGTGTCGGCCATCCTGCCTTATTGCTACATCCTGTTTGTGGGCCTGGGTTTGCTGCTGGTGACGCTGGTGTCGGGAAGCCTGCAGGCGCTCGGTGAAAAAAGCCTGGACTTCCTGGGCTGGGAATGGTCGCTCAGCGGGTTTTCCGGCGTGCTGCTGTATTTGCTGGGCCTGATGGGCGAGGTGCTGCTGCTCACGTCGCTGTACATGGTGATGCCGGTGGGCCGGCTGCAATGGCGGCATGCGCTGCTGGGCGGCGTGACGGCCGCGCTGCTGTGGGAGCTGACGCGCCACCTTCTGGTGTGGTATTTCTCCACGCTGTCGCAGGTCGGCCTGGTGTACGGCTCGCTGACCACCGCCATCGTGGTGCTGCTGAGCCTGGAGGTCGCGGCCGCCTTGCTGCTGCTGGGCGCGCAGGTGATCTCGGAGTACGAGCGCCTGGGCACGGCCCGGCAGGACCAGCCCGCCAGGCCGATGCGGCTGGGTTAGTCTCCCAGCACCAAACCTTCGCGCCGCGGGTCGGCGCCACCGAAGAAGCCATCCGGGGTTTTCTGGATGGCTTGCAGGCCGCTGGTCATGGTCTGTTCGCGCACCTCGGCGCCGCGGCTGCGCAAGGCCTCGACAGTGGCCGGCGAGAAACGTTTTTCTTCCAGGATGCTGGGGCCGTTGAGCGAGCCGAAGTTGGGCAGGTCGATGGCCTGCTGGGCATTGAGGCCCCAGTTCAGCGTGCCGTACAGGGTCTTGGCCGTGAAATGGATGATGAGCGCGCCGCCGGGACTGCCGCCACTCATGACGAGCTGGCCGGAGGTCTTGTCGAACACCAGCGTGGGCGCCATGGACGAGCGCGGGCGCTTGCCGGGTTGCACGCGGTTGGCCACGGGCTTGCCTTCGGCGTCCGCCGGGGCGAAGCTGAAGTCGGTGAGCTCGTTGTTGAGCAAAAAGCCGCCGGCCTTGCCGGTGCCGCCGTCGGTCATCAGGCGCGAGCCGAACTGGTCCTCAATCGTGGTCGTCATGGCGATCGCGTTGCCGTAGCCGTCGACGATGCTGATGTGCGAGGTGCCGTACTCGGGTTGGTCGGGCATGGGCGCGTAAGCCGTCTTGACGGCGCCCGGCACACCGGGTTTGGCGGTCTTCATGCTGGGGCCGGCGGGCTGTATCAGTTTGGCGCGCTCGCTCAGGTAGGCCGGGGCCAGCAGGCTCATCCAGCTGCCGCCGGGCGGCTGCACGAAGTCAGGGTCGCCCAGGTACTGGCCGCGGTCGGCAAAAGCCAGGCGCGAAGCCTCGGTATACAGGTGCAGCCAGTCGGCCGAAGGCGTGGGCGAGACCGTGCCGGGAACGCCGCCGGTGCCGGTGACCAGGCCCAGGGTGGCTGCAGGCGTGTTGTTCAGGATGCCGAGGATCTGCCCGACGGCAATCGCGCCCGAGCTGGGCGGCGGCATGCCGCACAGGCGGTAGGCCTTGCCGGCGGCGCTGTAATCGCTGCAGATCGGATCGCGTTTTTTGGGCTGGTAGCCGGCCAGGTCGGCCAGGGCCAGCTTGCCGGGGTTGGTGGTGTGGCCTTGCACCTTGGCGACGATGGCCTGCGCGACCTGGCCTTCGAGCAGCGCGCTCGATCCCCCGGCCGCGATCCGGCGCAGCACCTCGGCCAGGGCCGGGTTGCGCAGGGTCGCGCCCACGTCCACCGGGCTGCCGTCAGGCTTGTAAAAGTAGGCTGCGGCCGTCGCGTCTTTTTTCAGGTGTACCTCGCCCTTGAGCAGGGTGTTCAGGCGCGGGCTGACCTTGAAGCCGCCTTCGGCCAGCTGGATGGCCGGCGCGAACAACTGGGCCCAGGGAAGCCGGCCGTACTGCTTGTGGGCCATCTCCAGCATGCGCACCGTGCCGGGCGTGCCGACGGAGCGGCCTCCGACCACGCCGTCGTAGAAAGCCATGGGCTTGCCATCGGCGCCGATGAAGAGTTTTTCATCGGCGGCGGCGGGCGCGGTTTCCCGGCCGTCGAAGGCCTCGACCTTGCCGCCGTTTGCGTGCAGCAAAAATGCGCCGCCGCCTATGCCGCTGGACTGCGGCTCCACCAGCGTGAGCACCATCTGCACGGCAATCGCCGCGTCTACGGCCGAGCCGCCGGCCTTGAGCACCTGGTAGCCGGCGTCGGTGGCCAGCGGGTTGGCGGCGGCCACGGCGAACTTCTTGGTAGCCCAGCCCGGCTTGGGCGTGAAGCCCGAAGAGCCTTCGGGCTGCATGTACTTGGCGCCGCGCGCTACTTCGTCGGCCGGGACCTGGTAGGTGAAGGAAGAGGGGCTGCTGGCGCAGGCGGCCAGCAGCGCGGTCGCCGCCAGCGCCGGGAAGGCGTGTCTCATGGGATATCCTTGAATGTAGTTGTTGCTTGTCGCGGGGCCTGGGAACATCTCCTGCCCGCTGGCAAATATATCGAGCGGTCCCGCGCCTCACAATGGCGTTTCGGAGAAATCAGTCTTCCATGGAATTTGACAATCTCGATGCCCTGCGTGTGCTGCTGGCCACCGCGGAGACCGGCAGCCTCACGGGTGCGGGCAAGCGCTGCCGGCTTTCTACGGCCGCCGTCAGCGCGGCGATCAAGCGGCTGGAAACCTCATTGGGCGTGCGGCTGTTCGAACGCACCACCCGCGCCGTGCGGCCCACGGCCGAAGGCGCGGTCATGGTCGACCATGCGCGCCGCGCGCTCGAACTGGTGTCCGAAGGCCAGGCCAAGGTGCGCGCCGGCACCTTCGGCCTCACCGGCAGCATACGCATCACCGCCACGGCCATGCTGGCGCGCGAGATGCTCGCCTACTGGCTGGCGGAATTCGCCACCCTCCATCCCGGCATTGAGATCGACCTGCAGATCAGCGATGTGCGCGTGGACCTGGTGCGCGAAGGCATAGACGTGGCCCTGCGCAACGGCCCGCTGATGGATTCGACCCATTCGGCGCGCCTGCTTGCGCCGGCGCGGCGCGTGGCCTGTGCCAGCCCGGAGTACCTCGCGCGCCGCGGCACGCCGCTGCAGCCCTGCGAGCTCGCGCAGCACGACTGCCTGGTCTGCCATGTGCGTGAGCGCCGGCAGGACCAGTGGCAGTTCGAATTGCAGGGAGAGGCCAGCGCGCCTTTCCAGGTGCGTGTGGCCGGGCCGCTGGCCTGCAACGACGCCTCGATCGCGTTGCAGTGGGCGCTGGAAGGGCGGGGCATCGTCTACCAGTCCGAGATCGACCTCATGGCCTCGCTGGCAGGCGGGAAGCTGGTGCGCCTGTTCGCGGGCCATCTGGGCGAGCCCGCGCCGCTCTATGCCGTGGTGCCGAGCCGGCGCTACGTGCCGGCCCGCGTCAACGAGGTGATAGACCGGCTGTCGGCGCTGCTGACCGAACGGCTGGCCGCGCTGCACCCGCCCGCGGCCTGAACAAACTCAGCGCGGCGCGAGGCGGATGGCGCCGTCCAGGCGAATCACTTCGCCGTTGAGCATGTCGTTTTCAATGATGTGTTTGGCCAGGCGCGCGTAATCCTGCGGCGTGCCCAGGCGGGACGGGAAAGGAACGCCGGCGGCCAGCGAGTCCTGCACTTCCTGCGGCATGCCGAAGAGCATGGGCGTGCCGAARATGCCGGGGGCGATCGTCATGTTGCGGATGCCGTTGCGCGCCAGGTCGCGGGCGATGGGCAGGGTCATGCCGACGATGCCGCCCTTGGAGGCGCTGTACGCGGCCTGGCCGATCTGGCCGTCGTAAGCCGCCACGGAGGCGGTGGAAATCAGCACGCCGCGCTCGCCGGTGGCTTCAGGCTCGTTCTTGCACATGGCGTCGGCCGCCAGGCGGATCATGTTGAAGCTGCCGACCAGGTTGACGGTGATGGTCTTGCTGAACACGGCCAGGCTGTGCGCGCCGTTCTTGCCCACGGTYTTTTCKGCSGGSGCRATRCCKGCGCAGTTCACCAGGCCCATCAGCTTGCCCATGGCGACCGCCTTGGCCACCACGGCCTGGCCGTCGGCCTCCTGGCTCACGTCACATTTGACGAAGGCGGCTTTGTCGGCGCCCAGTTCCTTGGCGATGGCTTCGCCCTTGTCGGCCTGCATGTCGGCGATGACCACCTTGGCGCCATTGGCCACCAGCATGCGTGCCGTGCCTTCACCCAGGCCCGATGCGCCGCCGGTGACGATAAATACTTTGCCTGCGATATCCATGGTGTTCCTTGAATGAAGAGTGGAAGGTTAAAAAGGGCTTTGTGCGAACGCCGCTGCTTTTCCGAAAGCGGAAGCAACATGACGTTAACGTAAACGTCAATTATGGCGCATGAAAAAAGCCCGGCGCCTGTCGGCGGCCGGGCTTTCGCAAAAGAAGGGCGCAGGCTTACTTGTAGCCGACGCGGTCCAGCATCTGCTGCACCTTGAGCTGGTTGTTGCCCACGGCGCTGATCGGGATGGTTTCGGACTTGAAGCTGCCGTTGCCCGAAGGGCTCATGGCTTTGAGCGCCGGGTTGCTGACGCCCAGGCCCGGTACCGCGGCCCACTCGTTGTTGCCGTTGGCGAAGTACTCCTGCGCGCTCGGGCTGGCCAGGTATTCCATGAACTTGACGGCGTTGGCCGTGTTCTTGGCGTTCTTGGCGACGGCCGCGCCGGCGATGTTCACATGCGTGCCCCAGCTGTCCTGGTTGGGGAAGACCACGCCGACGCGGTCGGCCACCACTTTGTCATCAGGCGCGTTGGAGCGCATGATGCGCGCCAGGTAGTAGGTGTTGGTCAGCGCGATGCCGCATTCGCCGCTGGCCACGGCCTTGATCTGGTCGCTGTCGCCGCCCTTGGGGTCGCGCGCCATGTTGGCCACCAGGCCTTTGAGCCATTGTTCGGCCTTGGCTTCGCCGATGTGCTCGGTCACAGCGCCGAAGAGCGAGAGGTTGTAGGGGTGGGCGCCCGAGCGGGTGCACAGCAGGCCCTTGTTTTTCGGGTCGGCCAGCTTTTCGTAGGTGTCCACGTCGGCCTTTTTGACCTTGAGCTTGTCGAACACCACGACGCGGGCACGGGTGGAGAAGCCGAACCAGGTCGTGCCTTCGGCGGTTTCCTTGGCGCGCAGCTTGGCCGGGATGGCGGCTTCGAGGGCCGGCGATTTGATGGGTTTGAACAGGCCGTCCGCGTCGCCTTTCCAGAGGCGGGCCGCGTCGACCAGCAAGATCACGTCGGCGGGGGAGGCGGCACCTTCAGCCTTCAGGCGTGCCAGGATGCCGGCGTCGTCGGCGTCCACGCGGTTGACCTTGATGCCGGTGGCCTTGGTGAAGTCGCTGTAGAGCTTTTCATCGGTCTGGTAATGCCGGGCAGAATACAAGTTGACCACTTGCTCCTGGGCTGATGCCAAGCCTGCCAGCAACAGCAGCGACGAGAGGACCACCTTCTTGTACATAACTTTCCACTTTCTTACAGGTAATTTTTAAAGCCCGGCCATGATAAAGCAAATAAGAATCATTCTTGCCAGAGTCCCTACGTTGCACCCGCCTTCGCGCGTGCCGGGATGGGGGCCGGGCGCCTGTCTGGCCCTTGTGATGCTGCTGGCTGGTTGCGGCACGCTGCCGACCGGTTCCAGCGTGCCTGTGTTGCCGCCGCCGGCCGAGGCCGCCAGAAAGCCGGTGCGCATAGGGCTGGCGCTGGGTGGGGGCGCGGCGCGCGGCTTTGCCCATGTGGGKGTGATCGCAGTGCTGGAAGAAGCCGGGCTCAAGCCGCAACTGGTGGTCGGCACCTCGGCCGGCAGCCTGGTGGCGGCGCTTTATGCCAGCGGCAAGACCAGCGCGCAGCTGCAGCAGACCGCGCTCAACATGGAAGAGGTGGCCATCACCGACTGGATGCTGCCCATCTTCGGCCGCGGCATGTTCCGCGGCGACGCGCTGGCCCGTTACGTCAACGACCTAGTGGCCAATCGCACCCTGGAAAACATGGCAATCCCGCTGGGCATCGTCGCCACCGACCTCAACAGTGGCCAAGCCGTGCTGTTCCAGCGCGGCGATACCGGCACCGCGGTGCGGGCATCGAGCGCGGTGCCGGCGGTGTTCCTGCCGGTGAAGATCAGCGGCCGCGAGTATGTGGATGGCGGCCTGGTCTCACCGGTGCCGGTGCGTTTTGCGCGGCAGATGGGGGCGGACATCGTGGTCGCGGTCGACATCTCCAGCCCACCGGAAAACAATCCGGCCGGCGACACGCTGCAAATCCTGCTGCAAACCTTTGCCATCATGGGCAAAAGCATCAACCAGTACGAGCTCAAGGATGCCGACGTCGTCGTGCGTCCCTCGCTCATAGGCCTCAAAAGCGCGGACTTCTCCGCGCGGCAGCGTGCCATTGATGCGGGCCGGGCTGCCATGCTGGCGGCGCTGCCGCAGCTCAAGGCCAAACTCGAGGCCGCGGCGCTTGTGGCGCACAAGTAGCGGCCACCGCAAGCCAGTGCAGGCAAAAAAAAGCCCAATCTTGCGATCGGGCTTTAAGGGGTCCGTGAAAATGAATTTCGGAAAGGACCCGAGGAGACAACTGGCTTGAAACCCTGTTCAGTCAAACAGGATCTGCGAAACAGGCTCCGTGACGGTAGCGCGCCAGGGACGCGCCTTTGATCAGCGCTTTTTGGCGGTGGTCGTCTTGGTGGCGTTCACTGCGGAAGCAGCCACCGTGTTGAAGTTGGCTTCAGCGATGTCGCTGGCTTGCTTGACGGCCTTCTGGACCGACTCGAAAGCGTTGTTGGCGGCGGCAACGGCGCTCTTCAGTACAGCCACGGCGGTTTCGGAACCGGCCGGTGCGTTCTTGGCGGCGTTGTCGACCAGGCCGACGAATTTCTTCTGTGCATCAGCGGCCTGGCCTTCGAAGGTCTTGCCCAGTTCAGCGCCGGCGGCCGAAGCGATGTCATAGAGGTGACGGCTGTAGGCGGCGGTCTTTTCAGCCAGGGGCTGGACCAGGCCGGCTTGCAGAGCCATCAGTTCTTGCGCGTCTTTCACGCCCATCACGGCTTGCGTGTGGTTGGCGGTTTCAGCCAGGGCGGCCTTGGTGGCTTGCACGTTCAGCTCGACCAGCTTTTCAACGCCTTCGAAGGCTTTGTGGGTCAGGCCAAACAGGGTTTCGATGTTGGCTTTGTGGGAAGCGAGGACTTGTTCAGCGGTCAACATAATGAATCTCCAAATAGGTTTAGGTTTAGGTGAGGACAGTAGTTGCTTTGCGCTGAATTGCTGCACTGCAACATAAGCCCAAGTATAGGGAATGGCTGCACCATTGCAAGCATTTTATGTTGCAGTGCACCAATTTAGAGGTCGACCTCTAGGTAACGGTCTGAAACAGCACTGAAAAGTACCCGAAAAGAACTACTCCAGCCACCTGCATGCAACCATTTTGATCAGTGCCTGGCGCGAGGCCACAATGGCTTCAAGCTCTGATCGCAACACACTTCTTACCTTGCAAGCCTTTTACGCCGACAACTTCGTTTTGCCGCTGCCGCCCGGCCACCGTTTTCCGATGGCGAAATACCGTTTGCTGCGCGATCGCCTGGTGACTGAACGCCCGCAGGTGCGCATGGCCCAGGCGCCGGCCGCGACGGACGGTGAAGCGGCGGCGCGCGGGGCCTTGGGGGCGCCCGGCCGGC
Source organism: Polaromonas sp. P1_G1 (assembly GCF_056405595.1). NCBI lineage: Bacteria > Pseudomonadati > Pseudomonadota > Betaproteobacteria > Burkholderiales > Comamonadaceae > Polaromonas > Polaromonas sp. P1_G1. The sequence continues at coordinate 27,088 of NZ_JBFUBU010000018.1, read as the reverse complement.
GGGGCGAGGGTGTGGCTGCCAACCTTGCCGGAGGCACGCACCATTCCTATGCGCACAAGGGCGGCGGGTTTTGTGTCTTCAACGATGCGGCCGTTGCCGCCAGGCTGATGCAGGCGGAGTGGGCGCGGCAGCACCGTCTCCTGCGCAAGCCGCTGCAGGTCGCCATCATCGATCTGGACGTGCACCAGGGCAACGGCACGGCCAGCATCTTCGCCGGTGACGCCAGTGTCTTCACGCTGTCGCTGCATGGGCAAAAAAACTTTCCGTTTCGCAAGGAAGCCAGCGACCTAGACGTGGACTTGCCCGACGGCTGTGGCGACGCGCCTTACCTGCAGGCGCTGGAGCAAGCGCTCGATGAACTGGAGCGGCGATTCGAGCCCGGCCTGATCCTCTTCCTGGCCGGCGCCGACCCGTATGAGGGCGACCGGCTGGGCCGCCTGGCCTTGAGCTTCGACGGCCTGGAGGCGCGCGACCGGCGCGTCTTCGATTGGGCCTGGCAGCGCCGCATCCCGCTGGCGTTTGCCATGGCGGGCGGCTACGGCATCAACATCAACGAGACCGTGCAGGTGCAGATGAACACCTACACGCTGGCCCTCGAATATTGGGCGCGCTGGAATCCCTGAGGCGCGTACGCCGGGGCATGCCCGGCATTGCTGCTACATTGCCAGGGATTCGCCCTCGGCGACCCCTGACGTAGCAGAGCAAAAAAACATGCCGCCGACCACTCCCGATATTCACGACGCTCTTGAAAAACCTTCCTCTCTGCGAGTACTGGTTCTCGGCGGTACCGGCTTTATCGGCCGCCATGCCGTGGCGGCGCTGCATGCCTGCGGCGCACAAGTCGCGATAGGCAGCCGCCATCCGGAGCGCCATGAAGCCGCTTATCCCTTTGCCGCCATGCGCCTTGCGCGCTTTGAACAGTTGCTGAACCCGGATGCCTGGGACGCCTTGCTCAAGGATGTCGACGTGGTCGTCAACTGCGTGGGCATCCTGCGCCAGCGGCCGAATGAGTCTTACGACCACGTGCACCACCGCGCACCGGCGGCGCTGGCCCTGGCCTGTGCCGCGGCGGGCATACGCTTCATCCACACCTCGGCCCTGGGCTTGCACGAGGGTGCCAAGAGCCGCTTCCTGTCGAGCAAGTCCCTCGGCGAGCGCGCCATCGCGGCCTCAGGCAGCGATTACGCCATCGTGCGTCCCTCGTTGCTCGACGGCGAGGGCGGCTTTGGCGCGCGTTGGCTTCGCGGCCTGTCGCGCTCGCCCTTGCACGCCATCCCGCGCGCCGCGCGCGGCGGCATCGCGGCGATGACGGCCGCAGACCTCGGCCTGGCTTTTGCCGTCCTGGCGGCCATGCCTTCGCTGGCCGCCCACCGCGAAGTCGAACTGGGCGGCACACGCCGCTACGGTTATGCCGAGTACCTGCGTGCGCTGCGCGCCGACTACACCGGCACCCCCGCCCTGCAATTGCCCCTGCCCAACTGGATGGCGCGGGTGGGCTCGCATGTTTGTGACGTGCTGCATTTCTCTCCTTTCTCCTATGGGCACTGGATCCTGCTGCAGCGGGACAACATTCCCCGGCCGAACCGCCTGCCCGAATTGCTGGGGCGTGAACCTCACGCCATCGGGTCAAACATGGCCCCCGAGCCCGCCCTGGCCCGCGCTGGCAAAATAGGGCCTCATGACCTCCCCGACACGACCGCAAGCCGAAGCCCGTAGCGCCTACAAAGCTTTCCGCGACATCGGCACCCGCTGGTCCGACAACGACACCTACGGCCACGTCAACAACGTCGTCTACTACAGCTGGTTCGACACTGCCGTCAACGGCCTGCTGATTGAACGCGGCGCCATCGACATCCACACCGGCGGCGTGATCGGCCTGGTGATAGAGACCCAATGCAACTACTTCGCGCCGCTGGCCTTTCCCGAGCCCGTGGTGGCCGGGATTCGCGTGGCGCACGTCGGCTCGTCCAGCGTGCGCTACGAGGTGGCCTTGTTCCCCGGCGATGAACGCCAGCCCTGCGCCGCCAAAGGCCATTTCATCCACGTCTATGTAGACCGCGCCACGCGCCGGCCGGCGCCCTTGCCACCCGAACTGCTTTCCGTACTGGAGACACTCCGATGACCCAGGCACCGCCCGTGCTTCCCTATATCACTCCCCGCCACGCGGGCGATGCGCGCAACGCGGTCGACGAAGCCATCGTCAGCCGCCAGTCCATACGCCAGTTCCTGCCCACACCGGTGCCGCGCGAAACCATCGCCCACTTGCTGGAAATCGCCAGCCGCGCGCCCTCGGGCACCAACACCCAGCCCTGGAAGGCCTATGTGCTGCAGGGCGCGAGCCGCGATACCCTGGTCGAAAAGGTCTGCCGCGCCCATGACGCGCTGCACGCCAACCCGGCCCTGGCCGCCGAGTACAAAGAGGAGTACGACTATTACCCCGAACAGTGGGTCTCGCCCTATATAGACCGGCGCCGCGCAAACGGCTGGGGCCTCTACGGCCTGCTGGGCATCGCCAAGGGCGACAAGGACAGGATGCATGCGCAGCATCACCGCAACTTCCAATTCTTCGACGCGCCTGTGGGCCTGATGTTCACGCTGGACCGCGTGATGGGCCGGGGCTCGCTGGTGGACTACGGCATGTTCATGCAGAACCTCATGGTGGCCGCGCGCGGCCTGGGACTGCACACCTGTCCGCAGGCCGCCTGGAACGGCTTCGGCAAAATCATCCTGCCGCATATAGGTGCGGGTGAAGACGAGATGCTGGTGTGCGGCATGGCGCTGGGCTATGCCGACGAAACAGCGCTGGTGAATACCTTCCGTACGCCAAGAGTCCCAGCTTCCGAGTTCACCACCTGGCTGGACTGATTGGATGACCTTTTCCGTGGTCCAGCTGCTCGGTGGACTGTCTTACGCCACCACGCTGTTCCTGATGGCGGCGGGGCTCACGCTGATCTTCGGCGTGACGCGCATCGTCAATTTCGCGCACGGCAGTTTTTTCATGCTGGGCGCGCTGTTCACGGCGCATTGGATCACGCACTGGTTCCCGGCCTGGGGCGAGAGCGCTCCGCTATACCTGCTTGCGATTCTGATGGGCGCGGCCTGCGCGGGGCTGGCGGGCGCCGCGGCTGAATTCCTGCTGCTCAGGCGCATGAGCGGCGCGCCCGAGCTTTACCAGCTGGTCGCCACCTTCGGCCTCACGCTGGCGATGCACGATGCGATGCAGTGGGGCTTTGGTCCCGACGAGGTGTTCGCGCCGCGCTTTCCGGGCCTCAGGGGCTCGGTGCAGATCGGCGACGAGTTCTTTCCCGTCTACCAGCTCGTGATGATCGCGCTGGGCCCGCTGGTCTGGCTGGGCCTGCACCTGCTGCTGCGGCGCTCGCGCTTCGGCCAGCGCCTGCGCGCGGCCACGCAGGACCGTTCCATGCTCGCGGCGCTCGGCGTCAACCCGCGTCCGCTGATGTTGGGCGCCGTGGTGCTGGGCTGCGCGCTGGCCGGCCTGGCCGGGGCCCTGCAGCTTCCGCGCGAACCCGCCCACCTGCAGATGGACATGAACGTGATCGTGGAAACCTTTGTGGTGGTGGTCACCGGCGGGCTGGGCAGCATAGGCGGCGCCTTTGTGGCGGCCCTGCTGATCGGGCTGGTCCATGCCTTCGGCATCAACGTGTTTCCGCAGGCCACGCTGGTGATCGTGTTCCTGACCATGGCCGTGGTGCTGGTGTTCCGGCCCCAGGGGCTCAACGGCAAGGCGATCTCGGCGCAGGAGGCCGGCGGCGGCGTGCGCGAGGCGGTCCAGAGGTTTCGCGGCCTGGCAATAGGCGCGGCCGGATCCTCGGCGATCACAGCCGCCTTTTTGCTGCTGGCCGCCCTGGCATGGGCGGGCGGGCCTTACTGGCAGGCGCTGGCGGCTGATGCGCTGATCCTGATGATTTTCGGCATCAGCCTGCAGTCCATGATGGCGCTGGGCGGCCTGGTCAGCTTTGGCCATGCCGCCTTCTTTGCGCTGGGCGCTTACGGCGCGGCACTGTCGCACAGCCTGTGGGGCGCGTCGCTGCCGCTGGCACTGGCGGCCGGCTGCGGCGCGGCCCTGGCGGTGGCCGCGGTGTTCGGCGCGGCGGTGGTGCGCAGCAGCGGCGTTTACCTGGCCATGCTGTCACTGGCGCTCGCGCAGGTGATCTGGGCCGGCGCCACGCAGTGGGTGGACTTCACCGGCGGCGACAACGGCCTGATCGGACTCACGCTGGTGAGCGACGAGGGCCGGCCGGTGTTTTACGCGCTGCTGGTGGCGCTGGCATTGATGGCCGTGGCCGCGCTGCACTTTCTGGGCCGATCCGTCATGGGGGCCGCGCTGCAGGCCTTGCGCGACGCGCCTTTGCGCGCCTCGGCCTCGGGGCTGGCGGTGGGCTGGCTCAAGTACCGTATTTTTGTGGAGAGCGCCGTGTTGGCCGGCCTGGCAGGCGGCCTGGCCGCCGCGCACAAAGGCGCGGTGTTTCCCTCGCTCGCGTCGGTCTCCACTTCGGTCGACGCCTTGCTGGTGGTCTTGCTGGGCGGCGTGCACCAGCTCTGGGGCGCGGTGGCGGGCAGCATCGTGTTGAGCTACGCCGGCGCCGAACTCGGACGGGAAGTGACTTACTGGCGCGGCTTGCTGGGCGTCTTCATCATGCTGATCATGGTGGCTTCGCCCTCGGGGCTGCTGGGTTTGCTCCCGCGGCTTGCCGGCATCTGGCGGCGCAAGCCTCGAAAGGCCGCCTGATGCTGCAGGTCCGGCAACTCGTCAAGCATTTTGGCGGCCTGCGTGCCGTGGACGGCGTGAGCTTTGAGGTGCTACCGGGCCAATGCGTCGCCCTGATAGGACCCAACGGCGCCGGCAAGTCCACCACCTTTGCCTGCATCGCCGGCCAGTACCCGCTGACGGGCGGCGACATCGCCTGGAACGGCCAGGCGCTGCAGGGGCTCAGCCCGCAGTCGCGCCTGCGGCAGGGCGTGGCGCGCACCTTCCAGGTGGCCCAGGTGTTTGAAGCGCTCACGGTGCTGCAGAATGTGCAGCTGGCCGTGCAGGCGCGGCTGGGCTCACGGGCCGTCTCAGCTTTCAGGCGCCTGGACGGCCAGGCGCGCGAGCCGGCCCTGGCCTTGCTGGCGCAGACCGGGCTTGAAGCGCTGGCAACGCAGGATGCGCTGAGCCTGCCCTATGGCGCGAAAAAGCGGCTGGAACTGGCCCTGGCGCTGGCGGCCCGGCCGCAACTCCTGCTGCTGGACGAACCGGCCGCTGGTCTCGCCGGGCCTGAGCGCGCCGACCTGATGAAACTCGTGAAGCGCCTGGCGGGGCAGGGCATGGCGGTGCTTTACACCGAACACAATATGGACGCCGTGGCCGGCGTGGCCGACCGCGTACTGGTGCTGATCGAAGGCCGGCTGGCGGCGCAAGGTTCCTTCGAGGAAATCTCGCGCGACGCCGTGGTGCGCAGCCGCTACCTGGGCCAGGCGGGCGGGGAGGGGCCAGGCCATGCTTGAGGTCGACAAGCTCAACGCTTTTTACGGCCCGGCCCAGGCGCTGTTCGAGGTGTCGCTGCGGGTGGTGCCCGGTGAACTGGTGGTACTGCAGGGCTTGAATGGGGCGGGGAAATCCACGCTGCTCAAATCCCTGATGGGCCTGGAGGTGCGCACCGAAGGCCACATCCGCTACCGCGACCCGGCGGGGGCCCAGGGCACGGACCTGGCCCCCATTGAACGCTGGGACACCCACCGCCGCGCGCAGGCCGGCCTGGGTTATGTCGCCGAAGACCGGCGGCTCTTCACCGAACTCACCGTGCGCGAAAACCTGCGCATTGCGGCGGGTCGCGACGTGGCGGCGCAGGAGGCCAGGGCGCTGGACCTGTTCCCCGCGCTCAAGTCCATGCTGGGACGCCGCGCCGCCCAGATGAGCGGGGGCGAGCAGCAGATGCTCGCGATCGCCCGTACGCTGATGACCGGTCCCCGCATCCTGCTGCTCGACGAACCCTGCGAGGGCATTGCCCCGGTGCTGGTGGAAGCGATTCGTGATGCGCTGCTGGCGCTGCGGCAACAGGGCCTGGGCCTGCTGGTGGCCGAGCAGAACCAGTTGCTCGCTGCCCGCGCTGACAGGCTGGTTTTGCTGGTTGCGGGTAAAGTCAGGGGTTCGTGAAGAAAGACCCGCTTCTTTCCCGTTTTTTCTTTCTCTCTTCTCTTTTTAATCCTCCCATTTCCTCCAAAAGGACCTCCCCATGAGCAACATCACGACCACTCCCTCCGGCCTGCAGTACGAAGACACGGTGCTGGGCACCGGCGCCATCGCCAAGGCGGGCCAGAACGTCAAGGTCCACTACACCGGCTGGCTCTACAACAACGGCGTGCAAGGCGCCAAGTTCGACTCCAGCAAGGACCGCGGCCAGCCTTTTGAGTTCTCGCTGGGCGCGGGCCAGGTCATWCGCGGCTGGGACGAAGGCGTGCAGGGCATGTCGGTGGGCGGCACGCGCCGCCTGATCATCCCGGCCGAACTGGGCTACGGCGCGCGCGGTGCCGGCGGCGTGATTCCGCCTAACGCCACCTTGCTGTTTGAAGTGGATTTTCTGGGCACCTGAGCCGGCGCGAGTTGATGGCCCGCCTGCACGGTTTGCAGCGGGCCTGTTCACCTGATTAACCACCAAGGCGCCTTGGCGCCACGGCCTCAAGCGTTCCCCATGATTATTACCAGCTTGCTCGATACGGATCTGTACAAGTTCACCATGATGCAGGTGGTCTTGCACCAGTTTCCGGGTGCCGAGGTGGAGTACCGCTTCAAATGCCGCAATGCGGGCGCGTCCGGCATAGGCGACCTGGCGCCCTATGTCACCGAGATACGCGAGGAAATCCGCGGCCTGTGCAGCCTGCGGTTCCAGGATGCCGAGCTGGCCTACCTCAAGGCCATGCGTTTCATCAAAAGCGACTTCATTGATTTCCTCGGCATCTTCCGGCTCAATGAGAAGTATGTGGACGTCACGGCGCTGCCTTCGGGTGAAATCGAGGTGTCCATCAAGGGCCCCTGGCTGCACACCATCCTGTTCGAGATCCCGGTGCTCGCCATCATCAACGAGGTCTACTTTCGCAACACGCAGAAGAAGGCCGACGTCAGCGAAGGCCGCCGGCGGCTGGACACCAAGATAGGCCAGTTGCAGGCCGAGGGCCTGGGCGCGCTCAAGATCGCCGACTACGGCACGCGCCGCCGCTTCGGCAAAGCCTGGCACGAGGAAGTGCTGCGCACGCTGGTCACCCGCCTGGGCACGGGAGTGCAGGGCCAGCTCGCCGGTACCAGCAACGTGCTGTTCGCGATGAAGCTGGGCCTGACGCCCCTGGGCACCATGGCGCACGAGTACCTGCAGGCCTGCCAGGCGCTGGGGCCGCGGCTGCGCGACAGCCAGGTCTTCGGTTTCGAGTCCTGGGCGAAGGAGTACCGGGGCGACCTGGGCATCGCGCTGTCCGATGTCTACGGCATGAGCGCTTTCCTGCGCGACTTCGACATGTACTTCTGCAAGCTGTTCGACGGCGCGCGCCACGACAGCGGGGACCCGTTCCAGTGGGGCGAGCGCATGCTCGCGCATTACACAAAAAACCGCGTCGACCCCAAGACCAAGACGCTGATCTTCAGCGACGGCCTCACGGTGCCGCGCACCATAGAGCTGTACCAGCAGTTCAAGGGCCGCTGCCAGCTGGCCTTCGGCATCGGCACCAACCTGACCAACGACCTCGGCTACGAGCCGCTGCAGATCGTCATCAAGATGATCCGCTGCAACGGCCAGCCGGTGGCCAAGCTCTCCGACACCCCTTCCAAGAACATGTGCGACGACGAAAAATACCTGGCCTACCTGCGCCAGGTGTTTGAAATCACCTCGCCTGCATAATCGACAGCTTACTTATCTTCTATTTGAAAACCAGCGCGTGGCTATAGCAGGCGTCCCCCTTGATTTTGTGTTGTTTGGCCTGACGCTGCTCGGTGTGGCGGTGTTGCACCATCACACACTCAAGGTGGCGCTGGCGGGCCTGGCGGTGATCACGCTTTACAAGCTAGTGCTGGGAGATTTTTCGGGCACACCGGGATTGGGCGGCTTGCTGCAATTGCTGGCGCATGAGTGGGTGACGCTGGCCAACCTGCTGGGCCTGCTGCTGGGTTTTGCGCTGCTGTCCGATCATTTTGAAAAAAGCGGCATTCCAGCGCTGCTGCCGCGCTACCTGCCCGACGACTGGAAGGGCGGCTTTGTAATGCTGGTGTTGGTCTTCGTGCTTTCCAGCTTTCTCGACAACATCGCGGCGGCCATGATAGGCGGCACCATGGCGGCCGTGCTCTACCGCAAACGCGTCCACATCGGTTTCCTGGCCGCCATCGTGGCCGCCAGCAATGCGGGGGGCTCGGGCAGCGTGGTGGGCGACACCACCACCACCATGATGTGGATAGGCGGCGTCTCTCCGGGCCAGGTGTTCGAGTCCTATGTGGGCGCCGTGGTGGCGCTGGCCATCTTCGGCGTGATCGCCGCGCGCCAGCAGCATGCGTTCCAGCCCATCATGAAAGACGCCGTGCCGGGCGCGCAGCTGCACTGGTCGCGGCTGGGCATCGTGGCGATCATCCTGCTGTCGGCGGTGGCCGCCAATGTGTACTTCAACCTGCGCAACCCCGTGGTGCTTGAACAACTTCCGGTGATAGGCATCGCCGTGTGGGCCGCGATCGTGCTGACCACGCCCTGGCGCCGCCCCAGTTGGAGCCTGCTGCCCGAGGCCGCGCGTGGAAGCGTGTTCCTGTTGTCGCTGGTCTTGTGCGCCTCCATGATGCCGGTGCAGCACTTGCCGGCCGCCAGCTGGCAAACCGCTTTCGGCCTGGGTTTTGTGAGCGCGGTGTTCGACAACATTCCGCTCACGGCGCTGGCCCTGCGCCAGGGCGGCTACGACTGGGGCTTCCTGGCCTATGCCGTCGGCTTCGGCGGCAGCATGCTGTGGTTCGGCTCCTCCGCAGGCGTGGCACTGTCCAATATGTACCCCGAGGCCAAATCAGTCGGCGCCTGGCTCAAGGGCGGCTGGCATGTGGCGCTGGGCTACGTGATCGGATTCTTCGTGCTGCTGGCCGTGCTGGGCTGGCATCCCGACGCACCCCGCGTGCGGCAAGCTGCGGCCACTTCACCTTTTTCATCGGCTGTTGATTCTTCCCCCGAATCGCTAGCATCGGCTTTCACCCCACCCTGAAACACCATGAGTAAACCCAAAATCCTTGTCGCACGCGCCGTGTTCCCCGAAGTCATCGCCCGCCTGGAGCAACATTTCGAGGTCGAATCCAACCAGGGTGACGAGACTTGGTCCAAGGCTCAGCTGACCGAGCGCCTCAAAGGCAAGGCCGGCGCCTTCACCACCGGCGGCGACAAGATTGATGCGGAAGTGCTGGCCGCCTGCCCAGGCCTGAAGATCTGCGCCAACATGGCCGTGGGCTACAACAACTTCGACATCGACGCGATGACGGCGGCCGGCGTGCTGGCCACCAACGCACCCGACGTGCTGACTGAAACCACGGCCGACTTCGGTTTTGCGCTGCTGATGGCCACGGCCCGCCGCGTCACCGAGAGCGAACACTATCTGCGCGCCGGCAAATGGACCAAATGGAGCTACGACATGTTCGCAGGTTCCGACATCCACGGCGCCACCCTGGGCATCCTGGGCATGGGCCGCATAGGGCAGGGCATCGCCAAGCGCGGCGCCCATGGCTTTGGCATGAAGGTGATTTACCACAACCGTTCGCGCCTGGATGCCGCGCTGGAGGCCGAATGCAAGGCCAGCTATGTCGGCAAGGAAGAGTTGCTCAAGACGGCCGACCACCTGGTGCTGGTGCTGCCGTATTCGCCGGCCTCCCACCACAGCATCGCGGCGGCCGAGCTGGCCATGATGAAGCCGACCGCCACGCTGATCAACATCGCGCGCGGCGGCATTGTGGACGATGCCGCATTGGCCGCGGCCCTGCGTGACAAACGCATCGCGGCCGCCGGGCTGGACGTCTTCGAGGGCGAACCCAAGGTGCACCCCGACCTGCTGACCGTGCCCAACGTGGTGTTGACGCCGCACATCGCCAGCGCCACCATCCCCACACGCCTGGCCATGGCGAGCCTGGCCGCCGACAACCTGATCGCGTTTTTCAGTGGCAAGAAGCCTCCGACCCCGCTCAACCCTGCGGTACTGGCCGGCCAATAAGCACAAAGAAGGCGGCAAGCGGACAATGAACCCATGATGGAAACCTGGCTGATGATTGCCCTGGGGGGGGCCAACCTGCTCCTGCTGGTCTGGCTGCTGCTGCGCAAGCCCACCGAACCCTCGGATACCGGCCGCACAGAGCTGCTGGCAACTATCGCGGCGGGCCACGACAAACTGGAGCGTGAGCTGCGGCGCGAGATCGGCGACAACTCGCGCAGCAGCCGCCAGGAACTGGCGACCACCTTCGCGACTTTCCAGCAAACGCTGGTGCAGCAAAGTGCCGAGGCCATCCGCACGCAGAACACGCAAATCGACGCATTCGCGCAGCAGCTGACCTTGCTGCAGAAAACGCTGTCGGATACCCTGACCACGCAGTTGCAGTCCGTCAGCGAATCGAATGCCAGGCGCATGGTCGAAGTGCGCGAGACGCTGGAAAAGCAGCTGGCGCAGTTGCAGCAGACCAACTCGGCCAAGCTCGACGAGATGCGCAAGACGGTCGACGAAAAACTGCAAACTACGCTGGAAACCCGCCTGGGCGAAAGCTTCAAGCAGGTGGCGGACCGGCTGGAGCAGGTGCACAAGGGTCTGGGCGAGATGCAGACTTTGGCGCAGGGCGTGGGCGACCTCAAGCACCTGCTGACCAATGTAAAAACGCGCGGCATTTTCGGTGAAGCGCAGTTGTCGGCGCTGCTGGAGCAGGTGTTCACTGTCGACCAGTATGCGGCCCAGGTCATCACGCGGCGCGGCGGCAAGAATCCGGTCGACTTCGCGATCAAGCTGCCGGGCCGGTCGGATTCGGGCGAGCCGCTGTGGCTGCCGATCGACGCGAAATTCCCGAATGAAGACTATGAACGCCTGCTGGATGCGCAGCAGCGTGCCGACGTGCTGGGTGCTGAAATCGCCGGCAAGGCGCTCGAAGTGCGGATTCGCAACGAGGCGAAGTCGATCGCCGAAAAATACATAGACCCGCCGTACACCACCGATTTCGCCATCCTGTTCCTGCCGACCGAAGGCCTGTATGCCGAAGTGCTGCGCCGGCCCGGCCTGATGGAGTTCCTGCAGCGCGACCACCGTGTCACGCTGGCCGGCCCGACCACGCTGCTGGCCATGCTCAACTCGCTGCAGATGGGCTTTCGCACGCTGGCGCTGGAAAAGCGCTCCAGCGAGGTGTGGCAAGTGCTGGGCGCGGTCAAGACCGAGTTCGGCAAGTTCGGCGACGTGCTGGCCAAGGTCAAATCGCAAACCGAAACCGTGCTCAACACGCTGAGCAGCGCCGAGCAGCGCAGCCGCGTCATGGGCAAGGCCTTGCGCAACGTTGAAGCCCTGCCCGAAGTCGATTCCGCCCGCCTGCTTCCATTGGACCCTCTTGACAAAGACCTGGACAATTCCTGATGCATATCGCATGAGCTCCGCCTCATGACGCGTGAACTCGCTCGCCTGATCCTGGCGCAGATCTGCTTGCATGCCTGCATGGCCGGCACGCGCATGGCGGCGCCCCTGCTGGCGCTGCGCGAAGGCTACAGCCCGGCGGCTGTGGGCGTGCTGCTCGCGCTGTTTGCCCTGACGCAGGTCTTCCTGGCGTTGCCGGCGGGCCGCTTTGCCGACCGGCACGGCTTGCGCAAGCCCATCAGCTACAGCGTGTTCGCCGCCGTGCTGGGGGCCGGGGCGGCGGTGGCCTTCCCGGTGTTCCCGGTGCTGTGCCTTGCGGCGCTGCTGACGGGCGGCGCAACCGGTGCGGCGGTGATTTCGCTGCAGCGCCACGTGGGCCGCGCGGCGGTCGGCGCGCTGGAACTGCGCCAGGTGTTCAGCTGGCTGGCCATAGGCCCGGCGGTTTCCAACTTCATCGGCCCCTTTTCGGCCGGCCTGCTGATCGACCATGTGGGCGCCATGCCCGGCAGCACCTCGGGTTATCGCGCGGCGTTTCTGCTGATGGCCATATTGCCGATGGCCAGCTGGTTCCTGGTGCGCAAGACGCGGGAGCTGCCGCCTGTGATCGCCGCCAGCGGCGGCCCGCAACCGAAGGCCTGGGATCTGCTGCGCCAGGCCACCTTCCGCCGCCTGATGCTGGTGAACTGGTTTTTGTCGTCCTGCTGGGACGTCCACACCTTTGTGGTGCCGGTGCTGGGTTTTGAGCGCGGCATCAGCGCATCGGTGATTGGCACCATCCTGGGCTCCTTCGCGGTGGCGGCGGCGCTGATCCGCATGGTGATGCCGCTGGTGGCGGCGCATCTGCGCGAGTGGAAGGTGCTGGCGGTGTCCATGCTGACGACGGCGGTGCTGTTCGGCATCTACCCGCTGATGCACTCGGCGATCGGCATGGGCCTGTGTTCCATCCTGCTGGGCCTGGCGCTCGGCATGGTGCAGCCCATGGTCATGAGCATGCTGCACCAGATCACGCCGGAGGCGCGCCACGGCGAGGCGCTGGGATTGCGGCTGATGGCGATCAATGCATCCAGCGTGGTGATGCCCATGCTGTTCGGCACGGCCGGCGCGCTGGTGGGGATCGCCGGCGTGTTCTGGACCACCGGCATGATGGTGGGGGCCGGCTCGCGGGCGGCCTGGCTGCTCAAGGACTGCATGCCGGCCCATGGCGGGCACGGCGAACTCAAAGACGGTAAAAGTCCTTGATCAGGCCCCAGGCGACCTGTGGGTCGTCCACGTACTGCAGCAGTTTGAGGTCGTTCGGCGAGATCACGCCTTCCTCGACCAGCATCTCGGTGTTGAGCAGGCGCTTCCAGTAGCTGCTGCCGAAAAGAATGATGGGCACCGGTTTGGCCTTGCGCGTCTGCACCAGCGTGATGACCTCAAACAATTCGTCCAGCGTGCCGAAGCCGCCCGGAAACACCACCAGCGCCTTGGCGCGCATCATGAAGTGCATCTTGCGCAGCGCGAAGTAGTGGAACTTGAAGGAGAGCTCAGGCGGCACGTAGGGATTCGGCGCTTCTTCCATGGGCAGCACGATGGCCAGGCCCACGCTGAGGCCGCCGGCCTCGTGCGCGCCCCGGTTGGCCGCCTGCATGATGCCCGGGCCGCCGCCGGTGCAGATGAAGAGTTTGGTTTCCGGCGGCTTGTCATCGCTGTACTGGGCCACCAGCTTGCCGAAGGCGCGGGCGCTCTCGTAGTAGTGGGCGTTGCGCGCCAGCTTCTTCGCGCGGTCTATCACCTCGGGATCGCCGCCGGCTTCGGCCTCGGCCACCATCAGGGCGGAGTCTTCTTCGCTGCGGAACCGGGCGCTGCCGAACACCACCACGGTGTTTTCAATGCCGTGGGCCTGCTGCTCCAGGTCCGGCTTGAGCAGTTCCAGCTGAAAACGTATGCCGCGGGTTTCACGCCGCAGCAAGAACTCCGGGTCGGCAAAGGCCAGGCGAGAGGCGTCTGCTTCGAGGGGGTTGCCCTCGCTGGCGTAAGCCTGTAGTTCAGCCCAGGCGTTGGCCAGGCGGCCGACGGATAAGTCTTGTTTTTGTTCCATGCGCCATTGTCAACGATCAGGGCGGGGCCGTCATTTCCGGGGCAAGTGAGCAGGCCCGAAAAGCAAAAAAGCTCCGTGAGGAGCCTTTTTGCGGGGTGCCGAAGCGGTTTACACGCGCTTGCGGTATTCGCCGGTGCGGGTGTCGATTTCGACCACGTCGCCCTGCGCCACGAAGATGGGCACGCCGATTTCAAAACCGGTGGCGATCTTGGCGGGCTTCAGGACCTTGCCGGAGGTATCGCCCTTGACGGCGGGTTCGGTCCAGGTGATTTCGCGCTGCACGCTGGTGGGCAGTTCGACCGAGATGGCCTTGCCGTCGTAGAACACGACTTCGAGTTCCATGCCGTCCTGCAGGTAGTTCAGCGAGTCGCCCATGTTTTCGGCTTCGACTTCGTACTGGTTGTACTCGGAGTCCATGCAGACGTACAGCGGGTCGGCGAAGTAGGAATAGGTGCAGTCCTTCTTGTCCAGGACGATCTGGTCGATCTTGTCGTCGGCCTTGAACACGACTTCGGTGTTGAAGTTGGCGACCAGGCTTTTGAGCTTCATGCGCACGGTGGCGGAATTGCGCCCACCGCGGCTGTATTCGGTCTTGAGCACCACCATCGGGTCTTTGCCGTTCATGATGACGTTGCCAGCGCGTATTTCTTGAGCGATTTTCATAGCAGTTTCACTGAGGTAGGCCGCTAAACGCTTGCACCGGTGTGCAGGTTACGCGGCGGGTTGTGCGGGTCGCCCAGGTTGGGTCGATCTTCAGATTGATCCGCAAAGCCTATGATTTTAGCGTTTTTTTGCCACAAAGCCGAGCAATTGGGTCACCAGGTCGTCCTGGGCCGCCAGCCGGGCGCGGCCCGCCAGCGCCGTGGCCTGCCAGGCGGACAGGTTGGCAGGCAATGGCGCCGGGGCTTCCCCGGGCTCTGCCTGGCTGTTCCAGGCGACATGAAAAGCGCGCAGGGAGGGCGGCGCTTGCAGCATGTGCAGAAAGGCCTGCAGCTTGGCCTGGTGGATGTCGTCTTGCTGGGGGTAGATCTGCCAGACGAAAGGCTTCCCAGCCCAGATCGCCCGCACCAGGGAGWCCTCGCCGCGCACGAAATTCAGGTCGCAGGCCCAGAGCAGGTGGTCAAACTCCACTTGCGACAACAGGGACAGGTAGGAGATCGAGAGCTGCTCGTTTTCCTCGAACGCGAGGGCGCGCACCGCGCCGGCGGCGCGCCCGGCGGCCACCAGCAGGCGCACGGGCCGGCCCTGCAGGCCTTGTAGTGCCAGTTGGGCCAGCAGGCTTTGCAGCGCCGGGGGTTCGTAGCAAAACAGGGACACCAGCGCTTCGCCGTTCCAGCCGATTCCCTGGGCTTTGAGCCAGCCGGCGCGGTCAAAACGGGTCTGTCGCTCCAGCAGGCCGGGTTCGCGCAGCAGCCCGCCGGTATTTTCGGTGAAGCCGGGGTAAAAAAACCATTTGGTCCAGTCCGCCGCCGGGCCGTTTTGCACCGGCGAGGGCAGGGCATGGGAGCGCTCGACGTAGTCCTCGGCGGACAGGTATTCGAGGTTGATCCAGACGGGTGGACGGCCGGTCTCGGCCGCTACCCGGGCGCAAGCCGCCACGAATTCAGGCGCAATCTCACAGCCGAAGGCTTCGACCAGCACCTCGGGTGCCTGGTGCGCAAAGCCGGCGGCTTCCAGGTCCAGCGGCGTGCCGTCCTGCGGCCAGGGCTGCACGCGAACCCCTTCGCATCCGGCCGGCACCATCCAGCGCAGGGCCGAGGCGTCATCGACCCAGAGCCGCACCGTGTGGCCGCGCGAGGCCAGGTCGGCGGCCAGGCGCCAGCACACGCCGATGTCCCCGAAGTTGTCGATGACTTTGCAAAAAATGTCCCAAACGCGCGCAGCAGCCATGGCGGGTATTGTGATGCAGCCGCGCTGCCGACCTGCGTGCTGCGGCATTCTGCAATCCACATGTCATCACCACGTCACCCGGGCTGGTTACAACCTGCCATCCATTTGAAACGGAGTTCATTGTGGTTCCAGATAAATCGGTTTCGTGCGCACGGGTCATCGTTGGTATCCTGGCGCTGGCCCTCGGTGCCGGCTTGGCCGCATGCGCCGGCGGGGGAATTTCAACGGGGGCGCAGGCCGGCATGGAAAAAACAGAGACTTCCGTCGTGGAAGGTGTGACGCTGACAAAGCATGTGCTGCAGGTTGCAAGCCGCTTTTACGTGCCTTACACCGGTGCGGACGCAGGCATCCAGCAGCGGTTTCCCCAGGGCTTTCCCATCGCGCCGGGCTCGGGGCTGACATTGCGCAACAAGGATGCCGACGGTACTTTGTGGTTTTACGCATTGACCGATCGCGGCCCCAACGGCGATTCGCCCGATCTTGACCACGGCAACAGCGGCGCGGCGGCCCACAAAACCAAGAGCTTTCCCGCGCCCGATTACACGCCCAAGTTTGGCCTGATCCGCGTCAGGAACGGCGTGGCTGAACTGGTGTCGGTGACCGATATCAAAACCGCCGAAGGTGTGCCTGTGAGCGGCCGCCCGGTGCAGGGCGGTATTGGCTCCTCCGGCGAAACCCCTTTGACAGAATCCCTGCAAGCCACCCTGGCTTTCGACGCCCAAGGCATTGATCCCGAGGCCATCGCCGTGGACCCGGATGGCAAACACGTGTGGATCTGTGATGAATACGGCCCGTACCTGATCAAGGTGGCGATTGACAGCGGCCGCATCGCGGCCAAATTCGCCCCGGCCGGCGGCTTGCCTGAAGTGATCCAGTTCCGCCAGCCGAATCGCGGCTGCGAAGGCTTGGCTATTACGCCTGGAGGCAAGCTGGTCGTGGCCATCCAGAGCACCCTGGAGATGCCTGATGTGGGCAGCGGTTCGTCGGCCCGGCATACCGGCAAAGCGCCCTTTATCCGCCTGGTGGAGTTCAACCCCGCCAACGGTGCCACCCGCATGTTTGCCTATCCGCACGACGTGGCGAGCTACGGCAAGAGCAAGGATGCCAAGATCGGCGACATCGTCGCCTTGAGCGACACGCGTTTTGTGCTGATAGAGCAGGGTAAATTCAAGGCCGACGGTGAAGTGCACAACCTGCTGGTGGCGGTGGATGTGGCCCAGGCCACGGACCTGACCGGCAAGAAACTGGCGGGCGGGCTTGAGCTGGAATATGCCAGCACCCTGGGTGAGCTGTCGGCCGTCGGGGTCTCCCCCGCGAAACGGCTGGAGATTCTCGACCTGCGCAAAAAGGATGCGGGCGGAAAGCTCCAGTTCGGCTGGCTTCCCGAGAAGGCCGAAGGCCTGGCCCTGGTGGATGAAAACACGCTGGCGCTGATCAATGACAACGACTTTGGCGTGTCCGCGCATATCGTCGATGCGGACGGCAAGGCCGTCAAGATTGATGATTGCAGCGTGAATGCCGCCGGTGTCCTCGGGGGCAAAAAATGCAAAGGTGCAGCACCGCTCAAGTATGAAATCGTCAATGGCAGTGATGATGAGAAGCCCACCCGCCTGTGGCTGGTCAGGCTGCCGAAAAAACTCATGGACTACCGGCCGGGCTGAATCCCTTGCTTGGGAGCCTCCAGGTGGATACCGGTCCGGTAGGGATTTTCTCCTGAAGCGCCGGCACGCGGCAAAATAGGGGCATGCCTGAACATCCCCCCGTTGAAAAGCCAAACCGCGGGCACACGCCCGAGCTGCTGGCCGAAGTGGCCGCGCTGCCCGCGTTGCCGGGCGTGTATCGCTACTTCGATGCGGAGGGCGGCGTGCTTTACGTCGGCAAGGCGCGCAACCTGAAGAAGCGGGTTTCCAACTATTTCCAGAAGAACCACGGCGGCACGCGCATMGGCCAYATGGTSASCAARATTGYSCGCATGGARACCACGGTGGTGCGYTCCGAGGCSGAGGCSCTGCTGCTGGAAAACAACCTSATCAAGACGCTGAACCCGAAATTCAACATCCTGTTTCGGGACGACAAAAGCTACCCCTACCTCAAGCTGACAGGCGCGCGCGCGCCCGTGGAGGGCGAGGGGCCCACGGCCGCGGTGTTCCCGCGCATCGCCTACTACCGCGGCGCGGTCGAGAAAAAGCACCGTTACTTCGGGCCTTACCCCAGCGCCTGGGCCGTCAAGGACACCATCCTGCTGCTGCAAAAGGTGTTCCGCCTGCGCACCTGCGAAGACACGGTGTTCAACAACCGCACCCGGCCCTGCCTGCTGTACCAGATCAAGCGCTGCTCGGCGCCCTGCGTGGGCCATGTGTCGCCCGAGCAATACACGCTGGACACCGCCAACGCCGAGCGCTTCCTGCAGGGCCAGGCGCAGGACATCCTGACCGAGCTTGAAAAGAAGATGCTGGTGCATGCCGACCGGCTGGAGTTCGAGCAGGCCGCCGAGCTGCGCAACCAGATGTCGGCGCTGTCCAAGGTGCTGCACCAGCAGTCCATGGAAATCGGCGGCGACAAGGACGTCGACATCCTGGCCGTGAAAGTGCAGGGCGGCAAGGCCTGCGTCAACCTCGCCATGGTGCGCGGCGGCCGCCATCTGGGCGACAGGGCCTACTTCCCCAGCCATGTGGAGAACGCGACCGACGTAGCGGCGCTCGATGCCGAGATCGATGCGGACGCCCGGCAGGCCGCGCAAGTGGAAGCTTCCGGCGAAAGCGCCGCGCCCGCGCCGCCTTCACCAGCCGGGAAATCGCTGGAGGCCCTGGTTCTGGAGGCCTTCATCGCCCAGCACTATATTGACGTCCCGGTCCCGCCGACCCTGGTGTGCAGCGAGCCGGTGGACAAGGAATTGATGGAGGCGCTCAGCGCGCAGACCGGCACCAAAGTCACGGCGATTCACCAGCCGCGCGAGCAGCGCCGGATCTGGCTGGAGATGGCGCAGAAAAACGCCGGCCTGCAGCTGGCCCGGCTACTGGCCGAGCAGGGCTCGCAGCAGGCACGCACGCGCGCGCTGGCCGAGGCGCTGGACCTGCCGCTCGACAATCTGGACACATTGCGCATCGAGTGCTTCGATATCTCGCACACGGCCGGCGAATCGACGCAGGCTTCCTGCGTGGTGTTCCAGGAGCACAAGATGGTCAACAGCGAATACCGCCGCTACAACATCGAAGGCATCACGCCCGGCGACGACTACGCCGCCATGCGCCAGGTGCTGACGCGCCGCTACACCCGCGTGGCCGAAGCCGCGCGCAATGGCGAGGCCAAGCTGCCCGACCTGGTGCTGGTCGACGGCGGCAAGGGACAGGTATCGATGGCGCGCGAAGTGTTCGAGGAACTGGGCCTGGACCTGGGGCTGATCGCGGGCGTCGAAAAAGGCGAGGGCCGCAAGGTCGGCCTGGAAGAGCTGGTGTTCGCCGACGGGCGCGACAAGGTTTATTTAGGGCGGGATTCGGCCGCGCTGATGCTGATTGCGCAGATTCGCGACGAGGCCCATCGCTTTGCCATCACCGGCATGCGGGCCAAGCGTGCCAAGGTGAGGGTAGGCGGCAGCAAGCTTGAAGACATCGCGGGTATAGGTCCCAAGCGGCGCGCGAGCCTGCTTCAGCGCTTTGGCGGCATACGCGGCATTGCCTCGGCCAGCGCCGAGGACATCGCCACAGTGGATGGCATTTCGAAGGACCTGGCCGAGGAAATCTACCGCGCCTTGCATTGAGACGTCCTTTCGGCCGACGGGCGACGTGGAGCGGCCCAGACGTATTTGAGCAACGGAAACCACCGTTTTGGTGCGCTTTAACCAGGTGCGCGGCAGTCTTGGTGCGGCTCATGCCAA
Organism: Polaromonas sp. P1_G1; assembly: GCF_056405595.1. Lineage (NCBI taxonomy): Bacteria > Pseudomonadati > Pseudomonadota > Betaproteobacteria > Burkholderiales > Comamonadaceae > Polaromonas > Polaromonas sp. P1_G1. The sequence continues at coordinate 7,643 of NZ_JBFUBU010000018.1, read as the reverse complement.
AATCGGGTCATGTTTCTGACCATCCCCACGCTGATGACCTGGACCCRCATTGTTGCGATTCCGCTGATCGTGGGGGTGTTCTACCTGAACCTGGCGCCCACAGAGCGCAACCTGATCGCCAYCGTGATGTTCGTGGTCTTCGCCGCGACCGACTGGCTGGACGGCTTTCTGGCACGCAAGCTGAACCAGACTTCCTCCTTCGGCGCCTTCCTCGACCCGGTGGCCGATAAATTCCTGGTCTGCGCCTCCCTGCTGGTGCTGGTGCACCTGCAGCGCGCCGACGTGTTCGTGGCCCTCATCATCATCGGCCGTGAAATCGCCATCTCAGCGCTGCGCGAATGGATGGCCCTGATCGGGGCGACAAAAAGCGTGGCCGTGCACATGCTCGGCAAGGTCAAGACCACCGTGCAGATGATTGCCATCCCCTTTCTGCTGTTCGACGGCGTGCTGTTCGGCGTGATCAACACGCATGTGTGGGGCACCTGGCTGATCTGGATCTCCGCCATCCTCACGGTCTGGTCCATGATTTATTACCTGCAAAAAGCCATCCCGGAAATCCGCGCACGCGCCAAATAATTTCCGCGCCTTCCTGAAGTTGCCGTCCTTGAGTTCTCCTTCCTCCTCCCCGGGTGCCTTGATCCGGGTCATGCCCGCTGTGTTCGTCGTGATCTGGAGCACCGGCTTCATCGTCGCCAAATACGGCATGCCTTACGCGCCGCCGCTGACCTTCCTGGCGATACGCTTTTTCCTGTCCATCGTTTGTTTCCTGGCCTGGATAGTCCTGGCCCGCGCCGCCTGGCCCAGAAGCCGCGCGCAATGGGGCCACCTGGCCGTGACGGGTGTACTGATGCATGCGGCCTATCTGGGCGGTGTCTGGATCGCAGTCAAGGCCGGCATGGGTTCGGGCCTGACGGCCCTCATCGTTGGCCTTCAGCCTGTGCTCACGGCGCTGTGGGTGTCCTGGGTGTCATCAGGCGACGACCAGGCGGCAAGCAAAGTCACAGCGCGGCAATGGGCAGGCCTGGTGCTTGGCCTGGGCGGCCTGCTGCTGGTGGTGTCACGCAAATTCGGAACGGGCCACGAGGTTACCGCGCTGACGCTGGCCTGTACCATCTTTTCCCTGTTCAGCATCACGGCCGGCACGCTCTACCAGAAGCGCTTCGTTAAACCGACTGACGTGCGCACCGCCAACGTCATCCAGCTGGCGGCCGCCTTTGTGGTGACCTTGCCGCTGGCCCTGTTCGAAACCGAGGCGATCAGCTGGACCCCCCATTTCCTGGGCGCCATGGCCTGGTCGGTGCTGGTGCTCACGCTGGGCGGCAGTTCGCTGCTTTACCTGCTGATCCAGCGCGGCGCGGCGACCGCGGTGACCAGCCTGCTGTACCTCGTGCCGCCCACCACGGCCCTGATGGCCTGGGCGCTGTTTGGTGAATCCATCACCACGGCCACCATTGTGGGAACGGTGCTCACGGCGCTGGGCGTGAGCCTCGTGGTGCGGTCCGCGAAGCCGCCGCCGGCCGCGTAGTTTTCCAGGGCGTGTCCTGGAATTGCGCCGCCAGGTGGTCTATCAGCAGGCGTATGCGCCGGGGCTGGTCAGTGCGGTAGGGCGCCAGCCAGTGGATGTCGGCGTCCGGCATGGAATACGCGGGCAGCACACGCACCAGTTGCCCCGAAGCCAGCTGCGGCGCGATGTCCCACAGGCTGCGCAGCGTGATGCCGCGGCCTTCCAGGCACCAGTCGCGCACCAGTTCACCCGAGTTGCTGGCCAGCGGGCCGTGGACGCGCACACGCGCCGGTGTCTTGTCGCGCTCCCGGTGCAATTGCCACACATCAAAGCGCTGGCCGGCGGCGTTGCCGTTCTCGCGCACGATCAGGCAGGCGTGATGCTGCAGCGCCTCCAGGTCGGCGGGCTCGCCATGCTGCTTGATATAGCGGGGCGAGGCCACCAGCACGCGCTGGTTGCGCGCGAGCCGGCGCGACACCCATTGCGCGGCCTGCCGGCCCTGCACCGACCACAGCCAGATGGCGCCGTCAAAACCTTCGAGCGCCAGGTCGGGCAGTTGCTCGGTCAGCTGCAGCTGGATCTCGATGCGCGGATAACGCTCCTGGAAGGCGGCCAGCGCCGGCCCGAGCCAGAGTCGCCCAAAACCAAAGGTAGCGGCCAGGCGGATCAGCCCGGTGGGTTCGGCCTTGCGTTCCTGCAGTTCCGATTCAAGCGCCAAAAAACCTTGTAGCAGGACCTGCGCACGTTCGCACACGGTTTCCCCTTCGGCCGTGGGGCTGACACGCCGTGTGGTGCGCTGAAACAGGCGTTGCCCCAGCTGGGCCTCCAGCGCGGCGAGGCGTTTGGTCACCACCGGCGGCGCCACGTCCAGGCTGAGCGCGGCGGCGGTCAGGCTGCCGCCGTCGCGCACGGCAAGCACCAGTTCAAGATCACTGCGATCCATTCATGCCTCAAAGGAAATAATTGGTTGCCTGATTATTGCTTGAATCATAGCGGCATCTTCTACAGAATCAGTCCCAGGTAAATGGGGCAGGCGGGCAGGCCGCAACTGCTCCCACCAGAATCAAGGTTGATCGATGTTCGAAGGATTTTCCTCACGTGACGTGCAAGGGCCCGCCGGCAGGCTGCGCGTCTTGCAGTGTGGCAGCGGCGCGCCCTTGCTGCTGCTGCACGGCCACCCGCAAACCCATGCGATGTGGCATGCGGTGGCCGGCGAACTGGCCAAGGTGTTCACCGTGGTCATGATGGACCTGCGCGGCTACGGGGATTCGGCCCGGGTCGCGAGTGACGCGGATCACCAGGCTTATTCAAAACGCGCGATGGCGCTGGACGCCATGGCCGTCATGGAGGCCTGCGGATTTTCGCGCTTCCAGGTGCTGGCCCATGACCGCGGCGCGCGCGTGGCGCACCGGCTGGCGGCCGATCATCCGGATGCGGTGCAGCGCCTGATGCTGCTGGACATCGCGCCCACCCTTGCCATGTACGGCGCCACCTCGGATGCCTTTGCGCGCGCTTACTGGCACTGGTTCTTCCTGATCCAGCCGCCGCCCTTGCCGGAAGCATTGATAGAGTCCGACCCGGTGCGCTACGTGCGCGGCGTGATGGGCAAGCGCCATGCCGGCCTTGCCGCATTCGCGCCCGCCGCACTGGCTGAGTACGAGCGTTGCGCGCAAATCCCTGGCACTGCCGCGAGCATTTGCGAAGACTACCGGGCCTCCGCCACTATCGATCTGGTCCATGACCGCGCCGACGTCGCCGAGGGCCTGCGGCTAAAGCAACCGCTGCGTGTGCTGTGGGGCGAACACGGCACGGTGGGCCAATGCTTCAAGGTGCTCGATCTCTGGCGCGAGCGCGCGCAGGATGTGTCGGGCATGAGCCTGCCATGCGGCCACTACATAGCCGAAGAAGCGCCTGCATCGCTGCTGGCGCAGGCACTCGTTTTTTTCGAACCCTGATCAACATACCCAAAGGCCCCTCATGAACAAGCACACCGGAAAAAAGAAAATCGCCGTCATCGCAGGCGACGGCATCGGCAAGGAAGTCATGCCCGAGGGCATACGCGTCCTGGAGGCCGCCGCTGTCAAGTACGGCATTGACCTGCAGTTCGACCATTTCGATTTTTCGAGCTGGGACTACTTTGAAAAGCACGGCAAGATGCTCCCCGACAACTGGAAGGACCAGATCGGAGGGCACGACGCGATCTACTTCGGCGCGGTGGGCTGGCCCGACAAGATCCCCGACCATGTGTCGCTGTGGGGATCCCTGCTGCTGTTCAGGCGCGAGTTCGACCAGTACATCAACCTGCGGCCGGCACGCTTGATGCCCGGCATCATCGCACCCGTGGTGCGGCGCGACGGCAGCCCGCGCCAGCCCGGCGAAATCGATTTTTACATCGTCCGCGAAAACACCGAGGGCGAGTATTCGAGCATAGGCGGAAAGGCTTTTCCCGGAACCGATCGCGAGTTCGTGTTGCAGGAATCTGTATTCACCCGTATCGGTGTCGACCGGGTGCTGAAATTCGCGTTCGAGCTGGCGCAGTCGCGGCCCAAGAAGCACCTGACCAGTGCAACCAAATCCAACGGCATCTCGATTTCCATGCCTTATTGGGATGAGCGCGTGGCCGAGATGGCGAAAAACTATCCGGGCATCCAACTGGATAAATTTCACATCGACATCCTCACCGCGCATTTTGTGCAACGCCCGGATTTCTTCGACGTGGTGGTGGCCAGCAACCTGTTCGGTGACATCCTCAGCGACCTCGGGCCAGCCTGCACCGGAACCATTGGTATCGCGCCCAGCGCCAACCTCAACCCGGAGCGAAAATTTCCTTCGCTGTTCGAGCCGGTTCACGGCTCAGCCCCCGACATCGCGGGACGCAACATCGCCAATCCCATAGGCCAGATTTGGTGCGGTGCAATGATGCTCGAGTTTCTGGGACACAAGGATGCGCACGACGGCATCCTCGCCGCGATCGAAAAAGTATTGAGTCCCGCAAGTGGTGCGCCCCGCACGCCGGACCTGGGCGGAAAGGCCGGCACAACCGATGTCGGCAAAGCTGTTGCGGAGGCTCTGGCGGGGGTGTAAACCTGTTGGAAAGCCGCGTTTTGTCAAGCATGAAAATTACACATCATGCTTACGATTAAGTCGTGAAAGCGTTGAAAAAACGTCTAGAATCCGCCTCCGCACGTTGTAAAAACTTGCTGCTGTATTGACAGGTTAGAAGTCCATGGCTCTAATTGGAAGCAGCAGAAAACCTGCACATGCCGCTCCCGCTGACACCATCACCACAGTGTCCCGGGAGATATTTTTTAGAGACAACCAGATTAACTTTTTATCAACGAGGGGCTCCTTGTGAACAAGACTGAACTGATCGAGCACATTGCCAAACATGCTGACATTTCCAAAGCTGCCGCCACGCGCGCACTGGAATCCACGATTGGCGCTGTGAAAACCACCCTGAAAAAAGGAGGCTCCGTGTCTCTGGTGGGTTTTGGCACTTTTGCGGTGGGCAAACGCGCTGCGCGCACCGGCCGTAATCCACGGACCGGCGATGCGATTAAAATCAAGGCAGCCAAGGTTCCAAAGTTCCGTCCGGGCAAAGCGCTCAAGGATGCTTTGAACTGACAAGAACTCTGACGTGGGGTGCTTAGCTCAGTTGGTAGAGCAGCGCCCTTACACGGCGTAGGTCGGCGGTTCGAGCCCGTCAGCACCCACCACCCACGAGGAAAAAGGCGAACGAGGTTCGCCTTTTTTGTTGGTGGCCCGGTTTGTCCGTTAGCAGCAGTACAGGAAATTCGAGATGTTTGATTTCGTTCGCAAGCACACCAAAATCGTCATGGTGCTGCTGTTTTTGCTGATTCTTCCGTCCTTCGTGTTGTTGGGCCTCGACGGCTATAACAAATCCCAGGACCAGAGCGCGAAGGTCGCCAAGGTGGACGGCAGGGACATCACGCAGACGGATTGGGACCGCGCGCACCAGCGCGAAATGGACCAGCTCCGCAACTCCATGCCCAACCTGGACCCCAAGCTGCTGGATTCGCCCGAGGCGCGCTATGCCTCTCTGGAGCGCCTGGTGCGCGAGCGTGTCATCGCCGCCGCGGCCGACAAGTTCAAGCTCACCACGAGCAACGAGCGCCTGGCGCGCGAACTGCAGCAAAGCCCCGAGATCGCTTCCTTGCGCGGCCCGGACGGCAAGCTCGACATGGATCGCTATCGCCAGTTGCTGGCGCCCCAGGGCTTGAGCCCCGAGATGTTCGAGGCCAATGTGCGCACCGACCTGGCGAACCGGCAGGTGATGGTAGGTGTCGGCGCCAGCGGTTTTGCTTCCAATTCGGCAGCCGACATCGCGCTGAACGCCTACTTCGAAAAACGCGAGATCCAGGTGGCCCGATTCAACGCCGCCGATTTCGCCGCCAAGCTGAACCCGACGGACGCTGACCTCGAGCAGTTCTACAAGGCCAATGAAAAGCTCTTCCAGGCGCCCGAACAGGCCAGCATCGAGTATGTGGTGCTGGACATGGACAGCGTGGGCAAGAGCCTCTCCGTCAATCCGGCCGACCTGAAAACCTATTACGAGCAGAATATCCAGCGCTTTGAGGGCGAGCGGCGAGCCAGCCACATCCTGATCGCTTCTCCCCAGTCCGCCCCCGCGGCTGACCGTGAAAAAGCCAAGGCGAAAGCGCAGGAACTGCTGGCGCAGGTCAAGAAGTCCCCCGATACCTTCGCCGACGTGGCGCGCAAGAATTCGCAAGACCCCGGTTCTGCGGTCAAAGGAGGCGACCTGGATTTCTTCGCACGCGGCTCCATGGTCAAGCCTTTTGCAGATGCCGCTTTTGCCATGAAGAAAGGCGAGATCAGCGATGTCGTCGAGTCCGAGTTCGGCTACCACATCATCAAGCTGACGGACGCCAAGCAACGCAGCTTTGAAGAATTGCGCCCGGAACTTGAAGCCGCCATGAAAAAGCAGGAAGCGCAGAAAAAATTCGCTGAATCCGCTGACGTCTTCACCAATGCGGTGTACGAGCAGGCCGAAAGCCTCAAGCCGGCGGCGGACCGCCTGAAGCTGGAGATCAAGTCCGCGGCCAACGTGACGCGCCTGCCCCAGGTCGGCGTGGCCGGTGCGCTGGCCAACCCGAAATTTCTCAATGCCCTGTTCGCGCCGGACGCGATCGAGAAAAAACGCAACACAGAAGCCGTTGAAGTGGGGCCCAGCCAGCTGGCTTCGGGCCGTATCGTGCAATACACCCCGGCACACACCCGTCCTTTAGCCGAAGTCAAGGACACCGTGCGCCAGCGCTGGCTCGCGCAGCGCGCCGCGGAAGATGCCCGCAAAGAAGGCGTGGCCAAGCTTGCCGCCTGGAAGGCTGCTCCCGCGTCGGCAACGGGGTTGGCCGCGCCGGTCGCTGTGTCCCGGGAGCAGACGCAGAAATTGCCGATCCCGGTGATCGATGCAGCGCTGCGCGCCGATGCCAGTGCCTTGCCGGCTTTTGCGGGAGTCGACCTCGGCAGCCAGGGCTACGCCATCGTCAAGGTCGAGAAGGTGGTTCCACGCGACGCGCCGGTTGAAGCCGCGGCCAAACAGCAGCGCGACCAGTACGCCCAGTGGTGGACGTCGGCTGAAAGCCTGGCGTACTACAACAGCCTGAAAGACCGTTTCAAGGCGGAAATACTGGTCCCCAAGCCCGCGCAGGCCAAGGCAAGCGCGGAAGAAGTCGTTACCCAATAAAACAGCGGCGGCTTTGCCGCTATAATGCAGGGCTCCGGTGGCTGTAGCTCAGTTGGTAGAGTCCAGGATTGTGATTCCTGTTGTCGTGGGTTCGAGCCCCATCAGCCACCCCAAAATATGAAAAACCCTGCATTCGCAAGAATGCAGGGTTTTTTCTTTGGATGCTTGGTAGCGTGCAACCAGGGTTTATCTGGCGCCTAGTTCACCATCACCAGCTTGCCCATCACGCCACGTGAGCCCATGTGGGCGTAGGCGGCCTTGAGCTCTGCCATGGGCATGGTGCGGTCGATCACGGGCTTGATCTTGCCCTGGCCATACCACTGGGCCAGCTCGCCCATCATGGCCGCATTGGCCTTGGGTTCTTTCTTCGCAAAGTCGCCCCAGAACACGCCAACGATGCTGGCGCCCTTGAGT
>NZ_JBFUBU010000017.1:0-87129 GCF_056405595.1 Polaromonas sp. P1_G1 | reverse complement strand
CGGGTTGCGATCAAAAAGGCCTTGCGCGGCGTTGCAAAGCCTTGACGGGGTTCACCCCGCCTGCGTTTTGYGCCTTGCTCAAGGCCTTTTTGACTCGCAACGCATCTTGCAAACATAGTGCTAACAGGCCCTAGTCCATCAACAGGCCGCCATTGAGATCAATGATTTCGCCGGTAATGAAACCCGACAGCGGCGAAGCAAGGAAGCGCACCACATGCGCGAACTCCTCGGGTTCGCAAAAGCGGCCGACCGGGATGTCCTTGAGCAGCTTCTGGCGCTGCTCCTCATTGAGCTGTTCGGTAATCATGGGCGTCTTGACGTAGGCCGGCGCGACGGCGTTGGCCGTGACGCCGAAAGGCGCGAGTTCGCGCGCCAAGGAGAAGGTCAACGAACTCATCGCGCCCTTGGACACCGAGTACGCCGTGCCCGCCGTCAGGCCCCCGGTCTTGGCCGCCAGCGAGCTGGTGTTGATGATGCGGCCGAAGCGCCGCGCCTTCATTGCCGGCACCACCTGCTGCGCGAGGTAAAACGCGCCGTCCAGGTTGGCGCCCAGCACACGCCGCCATTCACCGGCTTCGGTGGCTTCGACCTTGTTATTGGAGAGGATGCCGGCGTTGTTGACCAGGATGTCGACGGGCCCGAAGGCCTTGACGATGAGCGCATGGCCGTCGCTCACGGCGGCCGCATCGCTGATGTCAAACGAGAACGGCAAGGCACGCGAACCCAGCTCATCGGCCAGCGCGCGGTTGCGCTCATGGCTGACGTCGACCATCGCGACCTTGCAGCCGTCTTCGAGCAAGGCCTTGACGACGGCCAGGCCCATGGTGCCGGCCGCGCCCGTGACCAGCGCGACTCTGTCTTGAAGCGGTTTCATCAATTAACCTTCATACATTAAAGAACTTTCTGTACCAGAACACCGCGGAACCGGCTTTGCCGGGCCGCTGGTGTTGCCCCTTGGGGGGTTCCGGCTACACGAAGTGAGCCGAGACAGGGGGTCTCATTGATCCAGGACGCTCTTCTTGCCAAAGAGGCCGCGCGAGCGGAAAGTCACGACCGCAATGAACAACAGGTACATGGACATCAAAGACCACTCGGACGCATAGGAGCCCGTAAGCCCTACCACCATGCCGACCATGAGCCCGGCAATCACCGCGCCCCACAGCGAACCGACGCCGCCCAGCACAATGATCAGGAAAGCCGGCACCACCGCGTCCACGCCCACATGCGGGCGTATGCCCCAGATCGGCGCCATGACCACCCCCGCGATGGCTGCCAGCGCGACGCCCAAGCCGAACACAAAGAGGCGCAGGCGCGACAGGTTGATGCCCAGCGCTCGCACCATTTCACTGTCGTGCGCGCCGGCCTTGATGATGGCGCCGTAGGGTGTCTTCTGCAAAAACACCCAGAGCAGCACAATCATCAGGACGGCAAAGCCGCTGGCGAAGAAGCGGTACTTCGAATAGACCAGGTCCCCCATCAGGAAAGCGCCGGAGATCACCTCAGGCAGCATCAGCTGCTTTTCCGACGAGCCCCAGACCAGGCGTATGCCCTCTTCAATCACCAGGGCCGCGCCGAAGGTCAGCAGCAAGCCGTACAACGGGTCGCGGCCGTAGGTGCGCCGCATGCACAGCTCCAGCAGCATGCCGAAGATGCCGACAAAAATCGGCGCAAAAACAAGCGCCACGCCGTAGCGCGTGCCCAGCGGCAGCGTCATGTACCAGGCCTGCAGATTGGGAAACATGCCCAGCTGCGGCGCGATCAAAAACAGCGCGAAGTACATGCCCAGCGCGAACAACGAGCCGTGCGCGAGGTTGATGGTCTCCATCACCCCCACGATCAGCATGAAGCCCAGCGCGATGAGCGCGAACAGCAGGCCCAGCGAGATGCCGTTGACGAGGTGCGGAATAAGCTGGAGCAGGAAATCCATGTCGGTCTTTGTCAGTCTTTGAGGATCAAGGGCCGGTCAGGCTTCGTAGCTGGGCGTCGCGTCGTAGCTCTCGAGCTTGCAGGCACCCGAGGAATCCTTGTCCATCACGTCCTTGGGATCGGCCTGGGTGAGGATCTTGAAGATATCGTCCTTCTCGGCCGGCTGGTCGTTGTAGCTGGCCATGTAAATCGTCTGCTGGCACTGGTGGGTGACCGGGTCCATCCAGGCGTCGTAGTGCTGCAGGCGGTCGGCGGCGCTCATCTTGCGGCCCTCGAGCTTCTTGATGACGGCGATGTTGTTGGTGGTGCCGGCTTCTTCCACGCAGCGCAGCAGTTCGCGCGTGGCCATGTAGCCGTTGTGATAAACATTGCCCGGCACGCGTATCGCCATGCCCGGGAACTGCTTCTGGTAGGCCGCGACGAACTCCTTCACGCCGGGCAGGCCCAGGCGCCAGTACCAGGTGGTGCCGAAAACACCGAAGATGGCTTCGGGGCCCAGGCCGTAGACGTCGGGCCAGTCCTGCTGGTTGTTGATCCAGGCCATGGTCTGGTTCATCTTGAGCTGCACCACCTGCTGGCGCAGCGCCTTGATGTCGTCGCCGCCCACGGCCGTGGCCACCACATTGGGCTTGAGCTGCTGCAGCTTGAGCAGGTAGGACGAGAAGTCGCGGGTGTTCTGCGGCACCAGCAACTCTTCCACGATCTTGCCGCCGTTGGCCTCCACGATGGCGCGCGTTGCCTTGGAGGTGGTGTGGCCCCACACATAGTCGTTGGTCAGCAGCACCCAGTTCTTGCCGCTGGCCTTGATGGCGTTCTTGACGATCGCATTGGAAAAATTGGTGCCATTGCCGTCCCAGACGAACTTGGTGCGGTGGCAGTCCTTGCCGGCCTCGGTCGGGCTGCTGGAGTTGGTGTTGAGGAACACCGTGCCGTACTTCTGCGCGACCTGCGAGATGGCGTTGGACACGCCCGAGTGCACCGCGCCTATCAGGAAGGCCGCCTCGTTGCGCGTGATCATGCGCTCGGCCACGCGCGAGCCGGTGGCCGGCGTGGTTTCGGTGTCGATGTGGATGGCCTCGATGCGCCGGCCCAGCACGCCGCCCTTGTCGTTGAACTCCTTGATCGCCATCATGGCGCCCAGCCGCTCCTCGGCGCCCGAGGCCGCGTACAGGCCCGAGGCGTCCATGGTCAGGCCAATGGTCAGCGGCTTCTTCTGGCCGGTCTGCGCCCAGGCGTGGTTATGTTTCCACGGGCCCATAAAAGGTGCCGCGCCGTACAGGCCCGCGCCCACCAGCGCCAGGCTGGAGTGCTTGAGCAGCGTGCGGCGCGAGGTGGCCTTGGCGTCGAGCTGGGATTCAGGTGTTGCGTCGTTGTTCTTGATGTCGCTCATGGTTTTGTCTCCTGCGTGTGAATGGGTCAAACGGGTTGGCTTAACGGGGAACGATCTTGACGTCGTTGAGTTTTTCTTGCGCTTCGAAAAGGGAGGCGATCAGCTTGTCGCCGAAACCGGCGTTGCTGGCCTGGATCAGGCTCTGGTGCGTGGCCTCGCCCATAAAGCTGGTGACGGGCAGCATCTCGGCCAGGTGGGTGTAGTAACGCAGGTCTTTCTGCGCATTGGCGATGCCGAACTTGAAGCCGGTGACGTCGCCTTCTTTCAGCGTCTTGGTCGCCATCATCTGGAAGATGCCGCAGTTCACGCCGCCGGCCGAGATCACGTCGTAGAGGCGATTCAGGTCCAGCCCGCTTTTGGCCGCGACCGCGAAGGCTTCGGCGATCGAGGCCGCAAAACTCATGGCCATCATGTTGTTGACCAGCTTGAGCACATGGCCGTGGCCTGGCGGGCCGACGTGGAAGATGTTTTCGCAGAAGGCCTTGAGCACCGGCTCCAGCGTCTTGAAGTCTTCAGGCTCGGCGCCCACCATGGTGTTGAGCCGGCCTTCCTCGGCCTCCTTGGGCGTGCGCGCCAGCGGCGCATCGACCAGCTTGATGCCCTTGGCCGCGAGGTCCTTGCGGATGCGGGTGCTGGAGGCCGGCTCTGCCGTGGAGGTGTCGACCACGATCAGGCCTTTGCGGCCGCCGTCCAGCAGGCCGTCCTTGCCGTAGACGATGTCCTCGACCTGGGGCGAGCCCGTGACGCAGATGAACACAGTGTCCGATGCCTGCGCGCATTCGGCGTTGGTTTTGGCTTCCTTCGCACCGGCGGCGATGAGGTCGGCCAGGTTGTCGCGGTTGCGGTTGACCTTGAATGTCAGGCCGAAGCCTTTGGCCAGCAGGTTCTTGGCCATGCCGTGGCCCATCATGCCGATGCCGATAAATCCGATTTTGGGTGTCATGTTGTCTCCGTCTTGTTTCTTGTTTTCAGTTCACGGCTTCAGCCGCACCGGCTGAAGCGCCGCTTCGTTTGCCCGCCCGCGCCTGGTCCCACAGCACGATCAGCCGCGCATAACGCTCGGCAATGTCTTTCACGACCGCCGCGTTGTCCATGGCACCCGAGAACCAGCCGTTTGCGGCATCGGCAAAAATCGAACGCCCCACCGCGAAGCCGCGGCAGATCGCGTGCGGCGCCGCGATGCGAAAGCTCTGGGCTAGTTTTTCCTCGCTGGCTTCCAGGCCCAGCACCAGCACGCCGCGGCAATGGGCGTCATGCTGGTGGATCACCGTGGCGATCTTTTCCCAGGCGGCCGCGCTGGCGGCGGGCGGCAGCTTCCACCAGTCGGGGAAGATGCCGGCCTGGTAAATCTGCTCCAGCGCCAGCGGCACGGTGTCGTCGTCGGAGGGCATGTCCTTGGGCGGAATGACCTCGATGAGGAATTCGTGAAAGCTGTCGACGCTGGCGCGCTGCAGGTCGGCCAGTTTCGCCAGCTGGCTTTCGCGCAGGGCTGGCGTGTCGTGCGGGTGGTAGTACACCAGGCACTTGGCGACGTGCTCGCCGGGCCAGGTGCGCATGGCGGCGCCCAGGCCGGCGCCGGCTTCGAACTGCAGCGGGCGCGAGCCCGGCAGCTCGACCGGCCGCGCCACCCACCAGCCCTTGCCGGTGACCGAAGGAAGCACGTCTTCGCCGAAACGCCCGTCGACGATCACGCCCACACCGACGCGCTGGCCGGCACCGCGGCGGGCGCCTTCGGCGATCAGGGATTTAAAGACCGGGATGCGTTCCTTGCCCGCGCCGTGGCGCGCGGCAATCTCTTCGAGCTGCATGCGGTGGTCGAAGGCCAGGATGACCAGCTCTTCCCAGCGGCGCGTGCGGGTGCTGGCGCGGTGCAGGTGTTCGAGTTTCGCGTCTTCGCGCAAGCGGCGAGTGGCCGAGCCGCGCTCCAGGAAAAACTGCAGCTCTTCCCAGCTCGCCATGGCCGGCGCGCAGCCGTGGCGTGACACGACCAGGGCACCGCAGGCATTGGCATAAGCGCAGCAGCGCGCGAGCGGCTCACCCGGAATCCAGCCGCGCAGAAAACCCGACATGAAGGCGTCGCCCGCGCCCAGCACGTTGTAGACGTCGACCGGAAAACCCGGGCCTTGCAGGCCTTGCTCAAGCGAATCCGGAATCGCACCGTCGAACACCACGCAGCCCATGGGCCCGCGCTTGACGACCAGCGTGCCGGTGGTCAATTCACGCAGGCGGCGCAGGGCGGCCAGCGTGTCGGTGCTGCCGCCGGCGATGTGGATCTCTTCCTCGGTGCCCACCACCAGGTCGCACTGGCTGATGACGGTTTGCAGGTGCGCGCTGACCTCGCCCGAGGGCACAAAGCGCTGCTCACCCATGCCGGGGCTGGTCAGGCCCCAGAGCACGGGGCGGTAGTCGATGTCCAGCACCACGCGTGTGCCCGCGGCCTTGGCCAGCGCCATCGCCCGGGTGCAGCTTTCATAGGTGAGCGGCTGCGACAGGTGCGTGCCCGAAATCAGCAAGGCCTTGGACGAGGCGATGAAGGCCGCGTCGAAATCGTCCGGGCTGATCGCCATGTCGGCGCAGTTGTCGCGGTAAAACACCAGCGGGAAGGTGTCCCGGTCCTGGATGCCCAGGAAGACCAGCGCGGTCAGGCGCTTGGGGTCGGTGGCGACGTGGCTCACGTCCACGCCCTCAGCCGCCAGGGTTTCGCGCACAAAGCGGCCGTTGTGCTCGTCGCCCACGCGGGTCAGCATGGCCGGCTTGAGGCCCAGGCGCGCCACGCCCACCGCCGTGTTGGCCGGCGAGCCGCCTAGGTATTTGCTGAAGCTCTGCATGTCTTCCAGCCGGCCGCCGATTTGTTCGCCATACAGGTCGACGGCGGCGCGGCCCATGCAGATCAAATCCAGCGGACGGTTCATGCGGCCCCCTTGCGCGCGGCCTTGGCTGCTACCGGCTTGGCCTTGGTTTTCGCGGCGCCCTGCTCGGCCAGCTGGTGGCCGGTGCTCACCACCAGTGCCTGCGCCAGGCACAGCGGCGCAACCAGCGAGCGGAAAGGCTTGGACGAATCGTCGGCCAGCTCCAGGCAAACCTTGGCGTGCGCCTTGAGCGGCGAGATGGGGCCGTCGGTGATGGCGATCACCGAGGCGCCCAGCCTGGCGGCGATGGCGGCAGCCTCGATGACCTCGGGCGAGTAGTTGCGAAAGCTCGCGGCGATCAGCACGTCGCCGGGCGCGATGGAGCGCAGGCTTTCGCGCAGCATGCCGCCGGTTCCGTCGAGCAGGTGGGTGCGCAGTTCAAGCTGGCTCAGTGCATAAGCGAGGTAACCCGCCACCGGAAAAGCGCGGCGCTGGGCCAGCACATGGATGCGCGGCGCCGAGGCCATGAGTTTCACGGCCGCTTTGAGGTCGGCCTGGGCGATGGTTTCTTCGAGGTGGCCGAGCKCGGCCACCGATTCGCCCACCAGCTGGTGCAGCACACCGGCCGGCGCGCGCTCGCCGTTGAGCTGCTTGCGGCGCAGCTGGTCTATGCGTTCGCGGTAGCTGTCGGAACGCTCCAGCAGGTGGCCGCGGAACACCTGCTGCATTTCGGAAAAGCCGCCGTAGCCCAGCGCGTTGGCGAAGCGGATCATGGCCGAAGGCTGCACCTCGGTGGCCTCGGCCACCGTTGCCACCGTGCCCAGCGCCAGGTCGTTGGGCTGCTCGAGCGCGAAGCGCGCGATGCGCTGCAGCTGCTTGGACATGTCCGGGTAAGTCCGGCCAATCAGCGCCTTGAGTTCTTCGTAAGTCGTTGCAGAGTCCATATGTCGTTGCCGCCTCGGGGAATTGCGATGGACGGGCCGGGCCTGCGTCGCATCAAATTAGAATAAATGTTCTTGCTTGTTTAAATAATAGAACGTATATTCTGTTCTGTCCAGCCCTTCTTCAGCTTTTCTTTTCCAGCGCCTTTTATTCCTGTACCCATTCACCCAGAACAAACGAAGAGACAAGGTCCCCATGCAACTCGCTTCCGGCCGCGCGCCGCTGATTCCCCTGCCGATGCTCGCCACCCTGCTGGTGTTGCTGTCCACACCGCTGTGGGTGGGCCGCGTCGGGCTGTACCAATACCTGGCCCTGGAAATCATGATCTGGGTGCTGTTCGCGCTGGGCTACAACCTGCTGCTGGGCTTCACCGGCCTGCCCTCCTTCGGGCACGGCGCCTTCTTCGGCACGGGCGCCTACGCCTTCGGCCTGCTGCAGCTCAAGGTCTGGCCCAACCTGTGGTTCGACCTGGCCGGCGCGGTGCTGGTCACGGCGGCGCTGGGCGCGCTGGTGGCGCTGTTCATCTCGCACCGGCGCGGCATTTATTACGCGCTGCTCACCATCGCCTTCGGCCAGGTGTTCTGGTTCATCGCCAACAAATGGCATACCGTCACGGGCGGTGAAGACGGTCTGCTCAACATCAAGCGCCTGCCGGCCGATTTCGGTTTTGTGTCTTTCAACCTGTCGGGCAACAACGCCCTCTTTTTCTTTTGCCTGGCGCTGTTCGCGCTGGTGCTGCTGGGGCTGTGGCGGCTGATCCATTCGCCGCTGGGCCGCATCTTCAGCGCCATCAAGCAGAACGAAATGCGCGCGGCCTTTGTGGGCTACAACGTGTGGCTGTATAAGTGGCTGGCCTTCACGCTGTCCACTGCCGTCGCGGGCCTGGCCGGCGCGCTGTTCGCCATGGCGCAGCAGTCGGCCTACCCCAATGTCATGAGCCTGCACAACTCGGGTTTTGTCGTGATGATGGTGCTGATAGGCGGCGGCCTCGTGAGCTTCTGGGGCCCCGTCATAGGCGCGACCTTTTTTATCCTGGCGCGCGACCTGCTGGGCGCCTACACCGAGACCTGGCTGCTCTGGTACGGGCTGATCTTCATGGCCATGGTCTTGTTCAAGCCTGAAGGCGTCGCTGGCGCATGGCAGGCCTGGAAGGCCAGGCCGCGGCGCAACGCGCCGCCCAAGCCGGTCCCCGCGGGAGGTGCGCTGTGAAACTCTTCGAGGCCAGCGGCCTTTCCAAGCGCTTTGGCGCCCAGGTGGTGTTGCAAGACATCACCCTCAGCTTCGAGGAAGGCCAGCTCAACGGCATCATGGGCCCCAACGGCGCGGGCAAGACCACCTGCTTTAACGTGCTGACGGGCCGCTACAAGCCCGACCGCGGCCGCGTGACCTTCGCCGGTGAGGACATCACCGGCCTGTCGCCGCGCGAGATCGCGCGCAAGGGCGTGTCGCGCTCCTTCCAGATCATGAATCTGTTCGACAGCTACACCGCGCTCGACAACGTGCTGGTGGCCACGCCGCATGTGCGCAAGCAGGGCTTCAACCCCTGGCGCGACCTGGGTGCCGACAACACGGCGCAGCAGCTGGCCGCCGCCATCCTCGAGCGCGTGGGCCTCAAGGGCAAGGAGCGCACGCTGGCCAGCAGCCTGTCTTACGGCGAGCGCCGCGCGCTGGAGATCGGCGTCGCGCTGGCGGCCGAGCCGCGCATGCTCTTCCTCGACGAGCCCACCGCCGGGCTGGGCGCCGAAGGCACGGCGCGCCTGATGGAGCTGGTGAAAGAACTCAAGCGCCAGCTCACCATCGTGATCATCGAACACGACATGAACTTTCTCTTCAAGCTCGCCGACCAGATCTCCGTCATCCACTGGGGCCAGGTCATCAGCCAGGGCACGCCCGACCAGTTGCGGCAAAACGAGTGGGTGCGCCGCTCCAACCTGGGGGCGCTGGCATGAGCGCGGTGCTGAAATCGGCGACCCAGACCGTGTCACATCCAGCGGACATGCTGGCCGTGGAACGCATAGACACCTTCTACGGCGAGACGCAGGTGCTGTTCGACGTGTCGCTCAAAGTCGGCGCCGGTGAGGTGGTGGCGCTACTGGGCCCCAACGGCGCGGGCAAGACCACGCTGCTGCGCTCCGTGCTGGGCCTGACGCCGCCGCGCAAGGGAAGCATTGCCTTCGATGCGCGCGACATCACGCGCATGCCCACACACGAGATCGCCAAGGCCGGCATGGGCTGGGTGCCCGACGACCGCCGCATCTTTCCGACGCTGACGGTGGCGCGCAACCTCGCGATTGCGCGCAAGGCCACGCGCTTCCGCTCCTGGCACGAGAAAGAATGTTTTGAAATCTTCAGCGCGCTCGAGTACCTGATGCACCGCGAGTGCGAAAACCTCTCGGGCGGCGAGATGCAGATGGTGGCGATCTCGCGCGCGCTGCTGGGCTCGCCCGGCCTGGTGCTCTTCGACGAGCCCAGCCAGGGCCTGGCGCCCAAGGTGGTGCAGGACGTGATGAAAACCATCAGCCGGCTCAAGGCCGAAGGCATCGCGGTGCTGGTGGTCGAGCAGAACGTGCAAAGCGCGCTGCAGGTGGCCGACCGCGCCTATGTGATGAACCAGGGCGTGATCGTCCACGAGGGCCCCGCGGCCGACCTGCGCAACGATGCCGCCCTGTGCCGGCAGCTTTTGGGAGTCTGACCCGCATGAGCCATCCACTCCATCCACTGTTACGCGTCGAGAACGTCGCCAAGCAATACCAGCGCGGGGTCTTCCGCAAGACCACGACCTTTTCATTGAACGCCGATTTCGAGGTGCACAAGCCCTGCGTGGTCGGTGTCATGGGCCCCAACGGATCCGGCAAGACCACGCTGTTCGAGCTGATCACCGGCAGCAACCTGCCGAGCGCGGGCCGCGTGCTGGTCAACGGCCAGGACATCCACCAGGTGCGCACGCGCGAGCGCGACCGGCTGGCGATCCACTACCACCAGTCCTACCAGGTGCGGTCCTTCCAGAAAACCAAGCCCGACTTCATGCTGGCGCATGCCCAAAGCGATTCGCCGCTGGTGCACCTGTTCGACGAACCGCAGTTCAACACGCAGGACGGCTACATCGGCTTCATGCTGGACTTCTTCGCCAAGCTCAAGGCCAACGGCCGGCTGGTGTTTTTGTGCCTGCACCCCAACGAGCCTTATCACGTCGACATCCTGCGGCAGTGCTGCGAGCGTTTCATCTTTGTGCAGAAGGGCGCGGTCAGCGAAGCGCCGGATTTCGACACGCTGGCGCAGGATGAGAAAGTGCGGGCCTACCTGGGGGCGCTGGCGCCGGCTGCGACTTAAATCAGGCTGTGTTTCCTGGCCCGGTAGGCCAGCTTCGCGCGCGTGGTGTTGAGCCGCCGCGCCGCCGCCGAGAGGTTGCCCTGGCAGGCGGAAATCGCGCGTTCCAGCATGTCGCGCTCGGTTTGCTCCAGCGACTGCGGCGAAGCGGCGGCGCCCGCCGGCACGGGATTCGCGCAGGCCTGCGCTCCCTCGAAATTCAAGGTGCCTGAACTGCCCTGCAGCCGCAAGGTCATGACCTCGGTGCTCAGGGTCTCGCCGCCGGTGAACAGGTGGTGCACGTCGATCAAGCCGTCGGCATCGGCCATGATCACCGCGCGCTCGATCAGGTTTTGCAGTTCGCGGATGTTGCCGGGAAAACCGTAGTTCAGCAGCGTGCGCACCGAGGCCTGCGTGAAGCCGCCGGTATTGCAGCCGTGCTTGCGCCGGTAGTGGTTCAGGAAATGGTTCATCAGCAGGGGAATGTCGTCGCGCCGCTCGCGCAGCGGCGGCAGGTGGATGGGGAACACATTGAGCCGGAAGAACAGGTCTTCGCGGAACCGGCCCTCGCGCACGGCCTGGCGCAAGTCCTCATTGGTGGCGGCCACCACACGCACGTCGACCGCGATGCCGCGCGTGCCGCCCACGCGCTCGACCTCGCCCTCCTGCAGGGCGCGCAGCAGCTTGCCTTGCGCCACAAAACTCAGCATGCCGATTTCGTCCAGGAACAGGGTGCCGCCGCTGGCCCGCTCAAAGCGGCCTGGCCGCGAATGGCTGGCCCCCGTGTAGGCGCCGCGCTCCACGCCGAACAACTCGGACTCGATCAGGGTTTCCGGGATGGCCGCGCAGTTCACAGCAATGAAAGGCTGGTCTTTGCGCGGGCTGATCCTGTGCAGCATGCTGGCGAACTTTTCTTTGCCCACGCCCGACTCGCCGGTGAACAACACGGTGGCGGTGGTGCGTGCCACCCGGCTCAGCTGGTGGCAGGCCGCGTTGAAGGCCGATGAAGCCCCCACCATCGCGTCGCCGGCCGGCACTTCGCTGGTCGCCAGGTCGGCCGGCCCCGCTTCGCTGCGCGCGTAGGCAGCGGTGTCGACAAACTCCCGGGCGTTCAGGTAGCGCATGTCCTCTTCGATGTTGTCCCACTTGTCGGCCGACTTGCCGACCACCCGGCATTGCGCCTGGCCCATGGACCGGCACATGGTTTCCCGGAAAACGATGAGGCGGCCGAACAAAGTGCTGACGTAGCCCGTGGCATAACCCACCTGCATCCAGCAGGCCGGGGAACCGCCTATGCCGTAGGCGGCGATGTGTTCGTCATCTTCACTGGAGTTGTGCCAGATGAATTCGCCCTCGTAGCCACTGGTGTCCGGGTCGTAGGTCACGCTGACCAGCTCGACCTTCACCACGCCCTCGAGCGCATGCAGGCGTGTGCCGGCCATGGCGGCCGCCGGCGGGTCGGCGTCGGGCCAGTGCTTGCGCACCAGCTGGGCATCGCGGGCGCCGCTGACGTAACCGGCGCGGGTGAACAGGCCGCGGGCTTTTTCGATGCCCAGGCTGTCGATCATTTCGCGGCGCATGGACCCCAGCGCCTCGGTGTGCAGCAGCACCATGCGCTGGTCCTGCAGCCAGATGCGCCCGTCACCCGGCGAGAAGAACAGGCATTCGCTGATGTCGGCGATCGTCGGGTGCGTGTCGCCGCCTATGTGCGTGCTGGCAAACCCGCCCAAAGCCTTGGCCACCGAGGCGCTGTCGAAGCTGCCTAGCGCGACCCCGGTGGCGCGCGCCACTTCGGCCAGGGAAATGCGATCGGATACGCGCATGGCCTTGCTCCTCGATTTGATTGATTTGATTTGATCAATTGGTGAAATTTGATTCAACTTTATAACTATTAGATGAAGAAAACATGGGTGGTTTCCATGTGCTGCACCGCAGCAAACACACCTAGGGTATGTCCCGGTTTTCCCAGTGAAAAAGCCTTGGGTGCAGCGCAGCAAGCGGGCCCTGGCGCGCGGCGCTGGTACATGCATTGCGATACAGGAGCACGACGCGCCGATGTGGCGAGCTGATCAAACAACCGTAAGGACAAAAGCAAATGGGTGTATCCGACGCGATGGCATTTCTGGATTTTTCCGCGCTGGCGCAAGCGCCGCTGGGCGGCGGGAAGCGCGACGTGGTCGAGCCGGCGACCGGCAAGGTGATGTGCACGGTGGGCATCGCCAACGCGGCGGATGTGGCCGCGGCCACGCGGGCGGCGGCCAACGCGCAAAAGCCCTGGGCCGCCCTGCCACCGCGCGAGAGGGCCGATATCTTTCGCCGTGCCGGCGCGCTGTTCCAGCAGCACTTCGACGAACTCGCGCTGTATGCCACACGGGAGACCGGCGGCATATTGCCCAAGGGGCAGCATGAGATTCGCGAAGCCATCACCATCTGCCACCTGGCCGCAGCGATGCCGCTGCAGCCCCAGGGCCATGTGCTGCCCAGCGTGCCGGGGCGCACCAGCATCGCCCGCCGTGTGCCGCACGGCGTGGTGGGTGTCATCTCGCCCTTCAACTTTCCGTTGATCCTGACGCTGCGCGCGGTGGCGCCGGCGTTGGCCGCGGGCAATGCCGTGGTCATCAAGCCCGACACCCGCACGCCGGTGACCGGCGGCCTGATGATCGCGCGCATCTTTGCGGAGGCCGGCCTGCCCAGGGATTTGCTGCATGTGTTGCCCGGCGACGCCGAGGCCGGCGAAGCTTTGGTCACCGACCCGCGGGTGCCCATGATCGCTTTCACCGGCTCGCCCGCGGTGGGCCGGCGCATCGGCGAACTGGCGGGCAAGCACTTGAAGAAGGTCTCGCTGGAACTGGGCGGCGCGAACTCGCTGATCATCCTGGACGACGCCGACCTGGACATCGCCGCGAGCAACGCCGCCTGGGCCGCCTACCTGCACCAGGGCCAGATCTGCATGGCCGCCAACCGCATCCTGGTGCACCAGAGCATCGCGGCGCCGCTGCTGCAGCGCCTGGTCGCCAAGGCCACGCACCTGCCGGTCGGCGACGGCGCCACCGGCCAGGTCGCGCTCGGGCCGCTGATCGATGCGCGCCAGCGCGATCGCGTGCATGCCATCGTGCAGGACAGCATCAAGGCCGGCGCGAAGCTGGAAGCCGGCGGAAGCTACGACGGCCTGTTCTACAAGCCGACGGTGCTGTCGGGCGTCAAGCCCGGCATGCGCGTGTTCGACGAAGAGACCTTCGGCCCGGTGGCCAACATCGTCACCTTCGGCAGCGACGAGGAAGCGGTCGCGCTGGCCAACAACAACAGCGGCAGCCTGGCTTGCGCCGTGATCTCGCGCTCGGTGGGCCGCGCCATGGCGGTGGGGCAACAGCTCAAGGCCGGCATGGTCCACATCAACGACCAGACCGTCAACGACGACTGCGTCAATCCCTTCGGCGGCCCCGGCATCGCGGGCAATGGCACCAGTGTGGGCGGCCCGTCCGACTGGGAGGAATACACGCAGTGGCAGTGGATGACCGTCAAGGACACCGCGCCCATGTTCCCGTTCTGAACGGAACGCTGCGATTTTCAACTGCTTCAACTGCTTTGACTCACCATTTCAAGGAGACCTTCATGAATCCGCACACCCGGGAGGCTTTATGAGCCTGCAAGGCAAAACCATTGTCATCACCGGCACCTCGTCCGGCATAGGCGCCGAGGTGGCCAGGCTGGCGCGCTTTCAGGGCGCCACGGTCATCGGCATGGACCGCAACGATCCCAGCTTGACGCTGGACGGCTTCATCAAGGCCGACCTCGGCACCGCCGCGGCCATCGATGCCGCCGTGGCCCAGTTGCCGGCGAAGGTTGACGCCTTGTGCAACATCGCCGGCGTACCCGGCACGGCCGACGGAGAGCTGGTGGCCCGCGTGAACTACCTGGGCCTGCGGCACCTGACGGAAAAGGTGCTGGCGCGCATGCCGCGCGGCGGCAGCATCGTCAACGTGGCGTCCATATTGGGCGCCGAATGGCCGCAGCGGCTGGCCCTGCACAAGGAGCTGGCGGCCGCCAAGGGCTTTGACGCCGGCGCCGCATGGCTGCGCGGCCATCCGGTGCCGCAGGCCACCTGCTACCAGTACTTCAAGGAAGCCCTGATCGTCTGGAACGCCACGCAGTCGCAGRAGTGGTTCMTGGRCAAAGGCGTGCGCATGAACTGCGTGGCRCCCGGYCCGGTGTTCACGCCCATCYTGGGCGACTTCGTGGCCATGCTGGGCCAGGAGCGTGTCCAGGCCGATGCCCACCGCATGCTGCGCCCCGGCTTTGCCGACGAGATCGCGCCCGTCATCGCCTGGCTGTGCGGCGACGCCGCGCGCTGGGTCAGCGGCGCCAACATTCCGGTCGACGGTGGCCTGGCCTCCACCTATATCTGACTACCTCTAGCCACGGCACGCCAAGGATGCGAGGGCATCCATTCCCACCCACGACAAACACGACACATAACGAGGAGACAAAAATCATGACCAAACTATTCACCCCCTTCAGGCTCAGCACGCTGGCGCTGAGCTGCCTGGCCTGCATGCTGCCGGCCCATGCCTTCGAGCTGGAGTCCAGCGACCCCGACACCAAGATCCGGCTGGACTTCACGCCCAAGTACAGCCTGGCCTGGCGGATGAAAGACCCGTCCGCGCTGCTCACCTCGCCGGCCGCCCGCGGCGACGGCGGCGTGACCAACGAGAACGACGGCGACCTCAACTTCAAGAAAGGCCTGATCTCCAATCGCGCCGACCTGCTGACCGAGTTCGACTACAGCCGCAGCAACTGGGGCCTCCGCATCAGCCACTCCGCCTGGTACGACTCGCAATACCTGCGCGCCAACGCCAACGACGGCACGGCCGGCGTCAGCAACTTCGCCGGCCAGCCCGCCAACCAGTTCGTCCCGGCAACGCGGGACCAGCACGGCCGCGGCGACGAATTCCTCGACGCCTTTGTCTGGGGCAAGGGATCCCTCGGCAGCATGCCGGCCTCGATACGCGTCGGTAAACACGCGCTGCAGTACGGCGAGAGCGTGTTCTTCGGCCAGAACGGCATCGCCAACGCGCAGGGCCCGGTGGACATCGCAAAAATCGTCTCGGTGCCGAACTGGCAGTTCAAGGAAGTGCTGCTGCCGGTGGAGCAGATTTCCGGCACGCTGCAGGTGGCCGAGGGCGTGACGCTGGGCGGCTACTACCAGCTCAAGTGGCGGCCCAGCAAGATCCCCGGGGTCGGCAGCTATTTCTCCAACCAGGACTACATAGGCGGCGGCCGCGTCTACCTCGGCGGGCCGGTGCTGCCCACCGACACCAGCCGCGACCAGAAACCGGGCGATAGCGGCCAGTTCGGCGCGCAGTTGCGCTGGGCGCCGGCCGGCAGCAACTACGAGTTCGGCCTGTACGCGGCGCGCTACAACGACAAGACACCGGCCGTCCCGGTGTTCGACCTGATCAACGGCAATGTGCACAACGTCTATGCCAAGGGGATCAAGACCGTGGGCGCCAGCGTCACCTCGTCGATAGGGCAGCTCAACTGGGCGCTCGAAGGCTCGTTGCGCAGCAACGCGCCGCTGGCCAGCGACCCGGCCGTGCTGGGCGGCGCGCCCTTCATGCCGCCGGCCAACTGCGACGGCTCGTCTTCCAACCCCTGCTACGCCACCGGCAGGACGGCACACGTGAATCTGTCGGGCATCTACGTGCTCAACAAGTCCGGCTTGTGGGACGGCGGCGCCCTGGTGGCGGAACTGGCCTGGAACCGTTTGCTGAGCGTCAGCAAAAACCCCAGCGCCGTCGGCTTCGGCGGGCTGGACCCCAACGCCACGCGTGACGCCGCGGCCTTCCGCATGATCTTCGAGCCGCAGTACTTCCAGGTGCTGCCGGGCCTGGACCTGTCCATCCCATTAGGCCTGGGCTACAACTTCGGCGGCCGCTCCTCGGCCGTCATCAACTTCGCCGGCGGCGCCAGCAACGCGGGCGACGTGAGCATAGGCATCAAGGGCAAATACCAGAACGTCTGGAACTTCGCCCTGAACTACACCGCCTTCTTCGGCAAGGAAAACACCCTGACCGTCACGGACCCCAGCACCCCCACCCGCATGCTGTCCTATGGGCAGAGCCTGAAAGACCGCAACTACGTTTCCTTCACCGCTTCCCGCACTTTCTGAAAAACATTACCGAGACAACCATCATGATGCACACCGCAAAACATTCATGGCTCGTGGCCGCCCTGCTGGCCGGCGCCATGTCCGCCCAGGCCGCCGTCACCGCCGAAGAGGCCGCCAAACTCAAATCCTCGCTGACGCCCATGGGCGCCGAGAAAGCCGGCAACAAGGACGGCAGCATCCCGCCCTGGGAAGGCGGCCTGGCCAAGGCCGCGCCTGGCTACAAGAACGGCGACGCGCGGCCCGACCTGTACCCCAACGAAAAACCCATCCTGTCGATCAACGCGAAGAACATGGCGCAGCACGCCGACAAGCTGACCGACGGCGTGCAGGCGCTGATGAAGAAGTACCCCGACTTCCGCATCGATGTCTATCCCACGCACCGCACCGCGGCGGCGCCGCAGTCGGTGTACGACAACACCTTCAAGAACGCCACGCGGGCCAAGACCATCGAAGGCGGCTATGGCATGGAAGGCGCTTTCGGCGGCACGCCGTTTCCGATTCCCAAGGACGGCTATGAAGCCATGTGGAACCAGCGCACGGCCTGGCGCGGCGGCAACTTCGCCATGCCGATGCGCGTGTGGGTGGTGACCTCCGACGGCAAACGCACCATGGCCTCCGGCGGCACGCAGACCATACGCCAGGCCTTCTACGACAAGGACGGCAGCGCCGAGAAGTTCGACGGCTACTACCAGTACGGCAAGCTGGTGGTCAACGCGCCGGGCTCCAAGGCGGGCGAGGCCATCCTGGCGCTGGACGGCGTCTCGGAAGCCGCGCCGCGCGGGCTGTGGCAATACCTGGTGGGCCAGCGCCGCGTGCGCAAAGCGCCTTCCGTGGCCTACGACACGCCCGACTCGGTGACCTCCGGCATTGGCCTGTTCGACGAAGCCTTCACGCTGTTCGGCCCCATCGACAAGCACGAGCTCAAGCTGGTCGGCAAGAAGGAGATCTACATTCCCTACAACAACAACCGCGCGGCCTCCGCCAAGATCGAAGACCTGGTGACGCCCAACACGCTGAACCCCGCGCAGGTGCGCTGGGARCTGCACCGCGTGTGGGAAGTCGAGGCCACMCTGGCGGCCGGCAAGCGGCACGTGGTGCCCAAGCGCAAGTACTACATCGACGAGGACTCCTGGCAGATCGCGCTGTTCGACGGCTGGGATGCCAAGGGCCAGCTCTGGCGCACCAACTACGCGCTGATGCTGACGGCGCCCGACATTCCGGCGGTCACCAACATCGTGCTGTGGGGTGGCTATGACATGCAGACCGGCGCCTATTACCTGAACATGGCCTCCAACGAACTGCCCAAGCAGTACGAAGTGCAGCCGCCGATTCCGCGCTCCTTCTTCAGCGCCGAGTCCCTCGCCAGCGAAGGCGCGCGCTGATGGCTGGAGTCACCCGACGGCAAGCCGTCCTGGCGGGGCTGGGCGGGATTGCCGCGCTGCCCGCCTGGGCAGCCAATGTGCCGGCGGTGCTGTCGCAAGCCGCGCTGCTCACACCCAAGGCCTTGGGCGCAGCCACGCTGGCCGTGGCACGGGCCGGCGACCGGCTGGTGGCGGTCGGCGAGCGCGGCACGGTGCTGCTGTCGGACGACCATGGCGCAAGCTGGCGCCAAGCGCAGGTGCCGGTGCAAGCCACCTTGACGGCCGTGTATTTTGCCGACGCGCGTAAGGGCTGGGCCGCCGGCCACCTGGGCGTGATCCTGCACAGCGTGGATGGCGGTGCCACCTGGCACAAACAGCTCGACGGCGTGCAGGCGGCCGAACTCGTGAAGCAAGCCGCGGAGCGTTCAGGCGATGCCGGTGCCATGGCGCAGGCGCAGCGCCTGGTGGAGGAAGGCGCGGACAAACCATTTTTTGACCTGGAATTCATCGACGCCCAGCGCGGCTTTGCCGTCGGCGCCTACAACCTGATGTTCGCCACCACGGACGGCGGCAAGAGCTGGACGGCCCTGGGACCGCGGCTGCCGAACGCCAAGAACCTGCACCTGTACGGCGTGCGCGCGCGCGGCCGCACGCTGGTGATCGCCGGCGAGCAAGGCCTGCTGCTGCGCTCCACCGACGGCGGCGCCAGTTTCAGCGCGCCGGCATCGCCCTACAAGGGCAGTTTTTTCGGCCTGCTGCAAACACGCGGCGGCGCGCTGGTGGCCTACGGCCTGCGCGGCTCGGCGTATCGCTCCACCGATGAAGGCCTGCACTGGGACAAGCTGGACACCGGCCTGCCCATGGCGATCGGGGCCGGCATGGCTTTGCCGGACGGCGGCTTTGTACTGGTGAGCCAGGCCGGCGACGCCCTGGTGGGCGGCGCGGACGGGCCCGCCCTGCGGCGCATCCCGGCGCGTGAAGCGGTTCCGGTTTCCGGCGCCGCCCTGGCGGCCGACGGCAGCCTGGTGCTGGCGAGCCTGCGCGGCATGCGGCGTGTGGAACTGCCCGCCAGCTAAAAGAAAAAAAGAAGAGAACCACCCGGAGACCAGCGCCGCGCACGCGGCAAGACTTTATGCACGCCGATTCATCCTCCTCCACCCAACCCGTTGTCGCGCGGCTTGAAGATTTCGACACGCGCTCGGGCACGCTGCTTGAGCGCGCTTTTTTCAACCACCGGCCCTGGGTCATGGCCGTCTGCGTGCTGCTCACCCTGCTGCTGGGCTGGCAGGCCACCAAGTTGCGGCTGAACGCGAGTTTTGAAAAAACCATTCCGACGGGCCATCCCTACATCGTCAACTACCTGGCGCACAAGAGCGACCTGGGCGGCCAGGCCAATGCGCTGCGGCTGGTGGTGCAGGCCCGGCAGGGCACGATCTTCGACAAGGCCTACCTCGACGCACTGCAGAAGATCAATGACGAGATCTTCCTGCTGCCCGGCGTGGACCGCCCTTTCATGAAGTCGCTGTGGACCTCCAACACCCGCTGGGTGGCCGTGACCGAGGAAGGCCTGGACGGCGGGCCGGTGATCCCCGACGCCTACGACGGTTCGCCCGCCAGCCTGGCCGGCTTGCGCGCCAACGTCGAGCGTTCGGGCGAGATCGGCCAGCTGGTCGCGGGCGACTTCAAGTCCAGCATCGTGTTCGTGCCGCTGCTGGACCGCAACCCCGAGACCGGGCAGGCGCTGGACTACGGCGAGCTGTCCCGGCAGATCGAAGTCCTGCGCGCCAAATACGGCAGCGACACGCTGCAGGTCCGCGTGACGGGTTTCGCCAAGGTGGCGGGCGACCTGATCGAAGGGCTGCACCAGGTGCTGCTGTTTTTCCTGCTGGCCCTGGCCATCACCACGGTGGTGCTGTTCGGCTACACGCGCTGCAAGCGCAGCACCGCGCTGGTGGTGGCCTGCTCGCTGGTGGCGGTGGTCTGGCAGTTCGGCCTGCTGGCGCTGCTGGGCTACGAGCTSGACCCSTATTCGGTGCTSGTGCCYTTCCTSGTGTTTGCCATCGGCATGAGCCACGGYGCGCAGAAGATGAACGGCATCATGCARGACATMGGGCGCGGCACGCACCGTGTCGTGGCCGCGCGCTACACCTTCCGGCGCCTCTTTGTGGCGGGCCTGACCGCGCTGCTCTGCGATGCCGTGGGCTTCGCGGTGCTGGTCATCATCCAGATCAAGGTCATCCAGGACCTGGCCCTGATCGCCAGCATAGGCGTGGCGGTGCTGATCTTCACCAACCTCGTGCTGCTGCCCATCCTGCTGTCCTATGTGGGTGTGGCGCCCGCAGCGGCGGCGCGCAGCCTGCGCCAGGAAACCTCGCAAGGGACGCAACGTTCATGGCTGTGGGCCTTGCTGGACCATTTCACGCAGAAGCGCTGGGCCACGGCGGCGGTGGTGGTTGCGGCCCTGATGGCCGCGGGTGGCTATGCCGCCAGCCTGCATTTAAAAATCGGCGACCTGGATCCCGGCGCCTCCGAGTTGCGGCCCGGCTCGCGCTACAACCAGGACAACGCCTACCAGATCGCCCACTACGCGGCCAGCGCCGACATCCTGACCGTGATGGTGACCACACCCGCGGATAAGTGCACGGCCTATGGCACGCTGGCCAAGGTGGACGCCCTGGCCTGGCAGCTGGAGCAGCTGCCCGGGGTGGAATCCACCAACTCCATGGCCGCGCTGTCCAAGCTGGCCATGGTGGGCTACAACGAGGGCAACTTCAAGTGGTTTGAACTGCTGCCCAACGAAGGCGCCCTGGGCGGCGTGCAGACGCGCGCGCCGCGCGAACTCTTCAACCAAAGCTGCTCATTCCTCGCGCTCTACGTCTACCTGAAAGACCACAAAGCAGAAACCCTGGCCCGCGTGGTGGCCGACGTGGAGCGCTTCGCGGCCTTCAACAACACGCCCGAGGTCAGCTTCAAGCTGGCGGCCGGCAGCGCCGGCATAGACGCGGCCACCAACATCGTGGTGGGCAAGGCCATGCGCGAGATGCTGCTGTGGGTGTATGCGGCGGTGGTGATCCTGTGCTGGATCACTTTCCGTTCCTGGCGCGCGGTGGTGGTGGCGGTGCTGCCGTTGGTGCTGACCTCAGTCCTGTGCGAGGCGCTGATGGTGGGGCTTGGCATGGGGGTGAAGGTCGCCACGTTGCCGGTGATCGCGCTGGGCGTGGGCATAGGCGTGGACTACGCGCTGTATGTGCTCAGCATCACGCTGGCCCGCATGCGCGAAGGCGCCAGCCTGTCCGAGGCCTACCACCACGCGCTGCAATTCACCGGCCGCGTCGTGCTGCTCACCGGCATCACGCTGGCCCTGGCCGTCGGTACCTGGGCTTTTTCGCCGATCAAGTTCCAGGCCGACATGGGCATCCTGCTGGCCTTCATGTTTGTGTGGAACATGGTGGGGGCGCTGGTCCTGCTGCCTGCGCTCGGGTATTTCCTGCTGCGGCCGGCCGTGGCCCTGCCCACGCCGGTCGATGCACGAGTGCCGGTATGAGCCGGCGTAGCGACATGCTGGCGCGCCGCACGCGCAGCTTTTTCTCCGCGGCGATGCTGCTATGCGCAGCCGCGGCAGGCCACGCCGCGCCCGAGGCCCTGGTCATCGGCCAGTCGCTGCCGCTCACCGGCGCGGGCTTTCCGGTCGCCAACCGTGTGCTGGCCGGCGCCCGCGCGCATGTGGAGCGCGTCAACGCATCGGGCGGAATTGCCGGGCGACCCATCGAGCTGGTGACGCTGGATGACGGCGGCGACCCCAGGCGTGTGGCGGCCAACCTGCGCACCCTGGTGAGCCGGCACAAGGCGGTGCTGATCGCCAATTGCCTGGGCGAGCGGGCTTGCCTTGAGGCCGCCCAGGCCACGCGCGAACTTCGCGTGCCGCTGGTCGGGCCGATGTCGGGCGCTTCGACTTTGCGTTCTCCCGATGTCCGCCATGTTTTCAGCCTGCGGCCGGATGATGCGCGGGAGGCCGATGCGCTGGCACGCCAGTTGGCGTCTATAGGCGTCACCCGGGTGGCGGTACTCGCTGACGATTCCGAGCCGGCGCGCACCGGGGCGCTGATGGCTGCCTTGCAGCGCGACGGCCGCCAGGTCACGCGTATCACCACCGACGCACGCCTGCCGTCCATCGAAGCCGCATTCCGCGACGTGGCCAAGGCCGCGCCACAGGCACTGGTCCTCAACCTGGGCAACGAGGTGCTGGATGCGCTGGGCCGGCTTCCGGCCTCGGCCTACGACAGCGTGCCGTCCACCGTCGCCACCTTGTCGACGGCCGGGCTCACGCAGCTGACACGGCTGTTTCGCAATCGGCTGGTGGGCTACACCAGCGTGGTGCCGAATCCCGAGGTGGCACGCCTGCCCATCGTGCGTGAACTTGAGCGCGATGCCGACGATTTCATCGGCCCCGAGGCGATGACCTTCGAGGGCCTGGAGTCCTACCTCAACTTGCGTGTCTGCACCGAAGCCTTGCGCCGTGCCGGCCCGCGCGCCGACGGCCAGCGCCTCGGCGAGGCGATTGAAAGCCTTGGCGCACTGGACCTGGGCGGCTTCAGGCTCTCGTTCGGCCGGGAGCGGCACCACGCATCGGACCATGTCGAGATCGGCATGCGAGCGCGCGACGGCAAATTAATTAGATGACCACATGACCCACCCACGAGGAGACTCTCGAATGAATGCTGTTGTGAAGCCGGTGCTGGAGACGGCCGATATGGACCCTGGCCTGGCCGGCTTTCTCGCCCAGGCCGCCGCGCAGGGCAACCCGCCCCTGGAAAGCCTGCCCCCCGCCATCGCGCGGCAGGTTTACCGCGAACTTGCCGACACACTGGGCCTGCCGGCCCCGGCCATCGGGAAGGTGAAAGACATCTGCTTCCCCGGACCGGGCGGCCCGCTGTGCCTGCGCGCATACAGCCCCGACGCCCCAGGTCCCTGGCCCGTGCTGCTCTACGCACATGGCGGCGGTTTTGTCATAGGCGACCTGGAGACCCATGACAAGGTCTGCCGCACGCTGTGCCACCACAGCGGCATGCTGGTCGTGGCGGTGGACTACCGGCTGGCGCCCGAACATCCCTTCCCCGCCGCGCCGGACGACGTCGAGGCTGCCTTGCGCTGGGTGCTCACGAACCCCGCCGCGCTGGGCGGCGACGCCGGCCGCATCGCGGTGGCCGGGGACAGCGCCGGCGCGCAACTCGCGCTGGTGGCATCGCGCCGCGTCAACGCAAAGGCCGTCCGTGCCCTGGGCCTGATCTACCCGGTGGCGCAGCACCCCAGCCAGCCCAGCGCTTCCTACCCGGAGAACGAAGGCAAATTTCTCACCATGGACGTGATGCAGTGGTTTATGGCCAGCTACCTCGGCAAGCAGCCCGGTGCGGACAGACACCCTGACTTTGCCTTGCTGGACTCAGGCGGCCTGGCCAGCCTTCCCGCCACCTGGGTCGCCACCATGGGCCACGACCCGCTGCGCGACGAAGGCCACGCCCTCGCACTACGCGTGGCCTCGGCCGGCGTGGAAGTGGCGCACCGGCATTACCCGGAGGCAATTCATGCCTGTATCCATTTCACGGCGGTGTCGCCCGTTGGCCTGCGGGTCATGACGGACCTGGCGCAGTGGTTGCGCGCGCGGGTGTAAAGGCTTGCGGCTTAATCCCGCAGACCAGATGCGGCACGCCGGCGCGCAAAGGCCACATACCAGTCCAGGCAAGCGGGGTTGGCCATCGCGTCGCGGTTCACCACTTTCTCGAGCGGCTGGCCGAGCAGCAGCTTCTTGATCGGCAACTCCTGCTTCTTGCCGGATAGCGTGCGCGGGATTTCCGGTACGGCAAAGATCTCGTTGGGTACAAAGCGAGGCGACAGCGCGGTCTTGACGGCCTGGTTGAGCTTGGCTTTCATCGGATCGTCCAGTGCCTGGCCGGGCCGCAGCACGACGAAGAGCGGCATATAACTTTCACGGCCCAGGTATTCGAGGTCGACCACCATGGAGTCCAGCACTTCGGGCAGCGCCTCGATGGCGCTGTAGAGCTCGCTGGTGCCCATGCGCAGGCCGTGGCGGTTGATGGTGGCGTCGCTGCGGCCGTAGATGATGCAGCTGCCCGAGCGCGTGACCTTGAGCCAGTCGCCGTGCCGCCAGACACTGGGGTAGGTGTCGAAGTAGCTCGCGAGGTAGCGCTGGTTGTCTTTGTCGCCGACGAAGTAGAGCGGCATCGAAGGCAGGGGCTGCGTGCAGACCAGTTCGCCGACCTCATCGACAACGGATTCTCCCTTGTCGTTCCAGGCCTCGACGGCGCAGCCCAGGATACGGCATTGCATTTCGCCGGGAACCACGGGCAGCTCGCGGTTGCCGCCTATGAAAGCGCCGGCGAAGTCGGTGCCGCCTGAGATGTTGCACCACCAGATGTCGGGGTTTCCAATCTTTGCGAATTGCGCAGTGCCCCAGCGCTGTGTGTCTTCGCTCAGCGGAGAGCCGGTGGTGCCCAGGGTGCGCAGGCGGCTCAGGTCTCCGCATTGCGCAATGTCTATTCCGGCCTTCATGCAGCTGGCAAAGAAGGCCGCGCCCGCGCCGAAGAAGGTCGCGCGGGTGTTCGCGACAAAGCGCCACAAGGTGGTCCAGTCAGGCTTGTCCTTGTTGGTGCCGGCCGGGTTGCCGTCGTAGATGCAGCAGGTCGTGCCGTTGAGCAGGCTGGCGGCCTGCACGTTCCACATGATCCAGCCGGTGGAGCTGTACCAGTGAAAGCGCTCGGGATTGGCGGGGTCGGCATGGCTGGGCGCCAGGTCGTTGTGCAGGCGCAGCAGCGCCAGCCCCACCAAGGCCACGCCGCCATGGCCGTGGACGATGGGTTTGGGCAGGCCGGTGGTGCCGCTCGAATAGACGATCCACAGCGGATGGTCGAAGGGCAACCAGAGCGGCTCGAAGGCCTTGGTCTGGGCATCGTCGCGCGCGACGGCCTGCGCGAATTTCGCGTGACCTGCCGGCACACCGGAGGCCGGAAGGATCTCGTGGATGAGCACATGCGAGACGCTGGGCAGGGCCGCGACCAGTTCGGCCACCGCCTCATCGCGCGCCATGTCGCGCCCGCCGTAGTGCACGCCGTTGCAGGCGATCAGCACCTTGGGTGCGATCTGGCGAAAGCGGTCCAGCACGGCGGGCGTGCCCATGTCGGGCGCGCAGACGCTCCAGACGGCGCCCAGGCTGACCGTCGCGAGAAAGGCGACCATGGTTTCAGGCGTGTTGGGCAGGTAGGCGGCCACGCGGTCGCCGGGCTGCACGCCCTGGGCCTTCAAGTGCAGAGCCAGCGAGGCCGCCTGGCGGTGCATCTCGGCCCAGCCGAGTTCGCGCGCCGCCTCGCCCTTCGCCAGGCTGGCTTCGCCATGGCTCAGGATGGCGGGCACGCCCGCCGCTTCGGCCGCGGCCGCATGGCGGAACACCTGCTGCGCGTAATTGCCCTGCGCGCCGGGAAACCATTCCGCCCCCGGCATGCTGCGCTGGCCCAGCACGGCCGTGTGCGGCGTGGGCGACTGGACCTCGAAATAGTCCCAGATGCTTTGCCAGAAGGCGTCGAGGTCGCTGACCGACCAGCGCCACAAGGCATCGTAGTTGTCGAAGGACAGGCCGCGTGTGGCCTGCAGCCAGTTCTGGTAGTGGCGTATCTGGAACATGGGCGCAACCATAAACCAAGTCGGGCGGGCAGGCCGTCGCTTATATTCCCAGTGTCTGTAACTCCTGGATACGTTTCATGTTTTTTCGCTCTTCAGCCTTTATGTGGACCGCGGCCGCCCTGATCCTCTCGGGTTGCGCCACCAAGGTCCAGTCGCCGGTGAGCTTTTCGCCGGCCGCGCTGAAGTCAAACAACCAGCGGGTCGGTGTGGCCATGACGCAGTTGCCCAAACCTGAAATGCATATCAATGGGGCCGCTTGCCTGCTTTGCATCATCACGGCCAACGCGGCCAATTCCACCCTGAACAAGCACGCGGCCACCCTGGCGCTGGAAGACCTGCCGGGGCTGAAGGACAAGGCGGCCGCCGCGCTGCGCCAGAAGGGAGTCAACGCCATTGTTATCGATGAGCCGGTGGATCTCAAGGCTTTGCTGGACTCCAGTTCAACCAGCCCCAATGCAGCGGCCAAAAATTTCGCGCCGTTCAAGCAAAAATACGGCATCGACAGCCTGCTGGTGCTTGATCTCCACTCCGTGGGTTTCGTCAGGAATTATTCGGGCTACATCGCCAGCGGCGACCCCAAGGCTCTGGTGCGCGGCACGGGTTATATGGTCAACCTCACGACCAACACCTATGAGTGGTACCTGCCGGTCTACGTGGCCAAAAGCGCCGACGGCAAGTGGGACGAACCCACGGCGTTTCCCGGCCTGACCAACGCCTACTACCAGGCGCTGGAGATCGGCAAGGACAATTTCCTCCGGCCGCTGGCCAATTGAAACAGCGCCCCATGAAACACCGGCAAGCAGGTTTCATCGCCGCGGCCATCGTGGCCTTCGCGGGCCTGGGCTTGTCACCGGCCCATGCCATACCGGCCGATGCCTCGTGGTCGCTGCTCCTGCCCAAGGAGGAGGCCGTGGCTTACCGCGGCCTGGTCAGCATGGACAAGGCCGGAAGCCAGAGCGCCGACATGCTCTATGCCGCGCCCAACGTGGCAGGCTTCATCACGGCGGTCATCGCGCACGGCTTTGCGACGGACTTGCATAAGGACTGGCAGAAGAAGGCTCTGCAGGATGCCGCCGACGCGGTGCTAAAACCCTATCGGCCGCTACTGAACGACTACAAGCACACTGAGTTGATGCAAGCCGCGCTGGACAAGACGCCATGGGCCGGCGCCAAGGCGCTGGCCGGCCCGGCGCAGGCGCGCGGCACGGGATGGGTGGTGGCAAGCCTGCCCTTCTTTTCCATGACACAGGACCAGCGGGCCCTTGTGCTGGACAACGTCGTGTCGGTATACCCGCCCGGTGAAACAGACAAACCGCTTTACCAGTCCACGGTACGCGTGGTGTCGCAACCCCGGATGGCACCGGACATGCTGAGGTACTGGAAGGACGACGCGGGCGCGGCACTCAAGGCCGAAAGCACCAGCCTGCTGGCGCACTCCCTGGCGCTGGCGCTGCAGGAAACGGCCGGGCCCACGGCCGGCGATGCCCCGGCCTTTCGCACGGTGCGCTACCGCGAGGGCGAAGCCGAGAAGATGGAGCGGGCACAGGTCCTCAGCCAGGCCTGCGATCGCCAGGTGATCAGGACGCTGCGCGGATGGCTGATGTCGGTTCCCTCACCGACCGTGGCCGAGCCGTCCGCGGCCGCCTGCGAACCGGCACTGCCGGGCTGGAAATAGGCCGTCCGGACTTGCGGGACGCCCGCCTGAAAGCGCCTGTTGAACAACGATTCCTGGCTGATCCACTGCGACGGCAGCGCCGTGCCCAACCCCGGCCGCATGGGCCTGGGCGCGGTGCTCACGGCGCCTGACGGCACGCGGCACTCGCTATCTATCCAGGCAGAGGGCCGGGGCTGCAACAACGAGGCGGAGCTGCGCGCATTAATGGCGGCGCTGCAGGAAGCCAGGCGGCGTGGAGCCACCAAGCTGGTCGTTCACTGCGACAACAGCGTGGTCGTGGAACAGCTGTCCGGGACCGCCCTCGAACCCTTTTTACGCCTGGTCCCGCTGTTTGACGAGGTGCGTACCGAGTTGCGGTCCTTCGCGTCAGCGCGGCTGGTGTGGATACCACGCCACCGCAACCGCGAAGCCGACGCCCTGGCCAGGGCGGCCGTGGGGCTGCTGCCCAAGAAGCCGGCTACGCCTGCCAGGCGCCGCCCTTAGCGGCAGATCCATGCTTCGTCCTGGCGCGAAGCATGGCCGTGCCGTTGCGGAGTACAAAGACAAAAGTACCCCACACCTCCCCCCGGAGCATCGCCATGGCCAGAGAAATCATTCGCGTCGAGCCCTTGTCCACTTGGCTGGAGCGATGGAAAGCGCCCACCTCGGTCGTCACGCGCCATGACGACACCGTTTATGTATCGGGCCTGCCACCGTTCGACCCGGCCACGGGCGAAGTCATCAATGCCTCCCTTGAACGCCAGACCGAGCTGGTGCTGGAGCAGATGAAGCGCTGCCTGGAAACAGCGGGCTCTTCGCTGGACCAAGTGCTCAAATGCAATGTCTATTGCACCTCGGTCGAGAAGTTCGCGGCGGTGAATACCATTTACGCCCGGTACTTTCCCAAAGACCCGCCGGCCCGGATTTTTGTCTGCGTACCCGCCTGGCCCGGCCAGTTTGACATTGAGATTGATTGCATTGCAGCCTGCTAGAGGGCTAAAAACAGGGATTCCAGAAGGGGATTGCTATTTCGCACAATCGTGCTAATATCCGCGCCATGGACGCCAAAACCCAGAAAAGCGAAATGACCCGCGCCGCCATCATTGGCGCGGGCATTGACCTGGCCGCGGCGGACGGCCTGGAGGCTATCACCCTGCAGGCTGTGGCGGACCGCATCGGTCTTTCCAAGAGCGGCGTGTTTTCACGCATCGGCTCACGCGAGGCTTTGCAAAAGGCCGTGATTGAAGAATTCGGCCGGCGTTTCATTGCCGATGTGTTCGTGCCCGCCATGCAGCAGCCCAAGGGCTTGCCGCGGCTGGAGACGATCGTGCAGCGCTGGATTGTGCGTACGCGCGATGTCGAGGCCAAGTCGGGCTGTATTTACACGGCGGGCGCCTTTGAGCTGGACGACCGCGAAGGCGAGTTGCGCGACCTGCTGTTCAGCGAGGTCACCCGCTGGCGCGCCTCGTTGCGGCGCACCGTGCTGCAGGCCACGGAGGCCGGTCAACTGAAGGCCGACACCGATGCGGAACAGCTGGTCATGGAAATCAGCAGCATTGCCATGGGGATGCTGCACGATGCCCGTTTTCTGCGCGACCCGCGCGCGGCGGAACGGGCTCAGGCATCCTGGGAGCGCCTGATCAAGAGCTACCAGACAGAGGCAATCACCCACAAATAAGAGACAAGGCAAGGCGAAAGAGGCAGCAGTGCCTTTTTCAGTGTTTGGGTAACTTTTAATTTCGCACGACTGTGCGGAGAAATGAGGAAATCATGTTGATCCTGATCATCGGTTTAGGCGTATTTCTTGGCGTTCGCACCGTGAGGGCGGTTCTGGCTTCGCTACGCAGTTTGCCGCGCAGCAACGAAGACTGGATCTGGTACTGACATCCAGAAGAAAAAGGAAACCGCCATGACACGCACCTCCCTGCAGGCCACCGCGGCCTTTTACAACGCAAGCCCCCTGACGCGCATCTTCCGCTGGGGGCTGGGCGCTTCGCAGCAGCTGTGGCCAGCGCTGGCCGTGCGCGCGGCCTACCGCCTGTTCGGCACGCCGCTGCCGCCCAAATGGGTGAGCCGCCGCAGAAAGTGGAGCCCCGACTGGCACATTGAGCAATGGCCTTTCGAAGACGCCTGCGTGACTATGTACAGCCGCCCCATCGCGCCGGCCGGCCCGGTGGTGCTGCTGGTGCACGGCTGGGGCGGGCATGCCGGGCAGATGCTGGCGCTGGCGGAGGTCTTGAGTGCGCAAGGCCTGCGGCCGGTCATTCTTGAAATGCCGGCGCATGGGCGCAGCAGCGGCTCGGTCAGCAACCTGCCGCAGTTCGCCCGCGTGCTGGAGTACGTGACGGCGCGGCTGCTGCAGCAGGGCCACACGCTGCGCGCGGTAGTGGCGCATTCGCTGTCGGCGAACGCCGGCGCTTATGCAGCCAGCCGCGGGCTGGCCGCTGGCCGGCTTGTGCTACTGGCGCCGCCTGCTTCGCCGCTCGAATACACGCGGCTGTTCGCGCACGTGTTCGGCCTGCGCGAATCCACGCGCGCGGCTATGCAACGGCGCATCGAGGCGCGCGAAGGCATTTTGATGCCGCAGTTCGAGCCCGCGGCGGTCGGCCCGCGCATCAACCTGCCCACGCTGGTGGTGCATGACCGGCAGGACAGCATCAACCGTTTCGCCGACGGCGTGGCCTACAGCGAAGCGATCGTCGGCGCGCGCCTGCTGGCCACCGAAGGCCTGGGCCACCGCAAGATCCTCAAGGACGATGAGGTGCTGCGCCAGGTGGCTGCCTTTCTGGCCTGAGCCGTGCCGCCCTTGTGCGGCGCGCGCATTCCCCCTAGCATTGCCTCACTTTTACAAAGAGGAGCGAGCGATGGGAATGCTGGACTGGACGGAAAAAAGCAGCGCGATCCTGCAACAGGGCGGCGTCATAGGCCCCGACGAACGCCTGCCCTGGCCGCAGACCGCGGTGATGGGCGTGCAGCACGTGATCGCGATGTTCGGCGCCACGGTGCTGGCGCCTATCCTGATGGGTTTTGATCCCAACATCGCCATCCTGATGAGCGGCATAGGCACGCTGATCTTCTTCATCGTCACCGGCGGCAAGGTGCCCAGCTACCTGGGCTCCAGCTTCGCTTTCATCGGCGTGGTGATCGCCGCCACGGCCTATGCCGGCAAGGGCCCCAATGCCAACCTGGGTGTGGCGCTGGGCGGCATCATCGCCTGCGGCGCGCTGTACACGCTGATCGGCGTGGTCGTGCAGTCGATCGGCACGGGCTGGATAGAACGTTTCATGCCGCCCGTGGTCACGGGCGCGGTGGTGGCGGTGATAGGCCTGAACCTGGCGGGCATTCCCGTCAAGAACATGGCCGCCGGCAACTTTGACTCATGGATGCAGGTGGTGACCTTTGTCAGCGTGGCCCTGGTGGCGGTGATGACGCGCGGCATGGTGCAGCGCCTCTTGATCCTGGTCGGGCTGATCGTCGCCAGCGTGATTTATGCGGTGCTGACCAACGGCCTGGGCCTGGGCAAGCCCATTGATCTTTCGGGCATCGCCAATGCCGCGTGGGTAGGCATGCCCGGCTTCACGGCGCCGGTATTCAGTGCCAGTGCCATGCTGCTGATCGCACCGGTCGCCATCATCCTGGTGGCGGAAAATCTGGGTCACATCAAGGCGGTGACGGCGATGACGGGCAAGAACCTGGACCAGTACATGGGCCGCGCCTTCATCGGCGACGGCGTGGCCACCATGGTCTCGGGCACAGCAGGCGGCACGGGCGTGACGACGTATGCCGAGAACATCGGCGTGATGGCCGCGACCAAGATCTACTCGACCGCCGTCTTCGTGGTGGCCGCGCTGATCGCTGTGGTGCTGGGCTTCAGCCCCAAGTTCGGCGCGCTGATCCAGGCGATTCCGCTGCCGGTGATGGGCGGCGTGAGCATCGTGGTGTTCGGCCTGATCGCGGTGGCTGGCGCCAAGATCTGGGTCGACAACAAGGTGGACTTTTCGGACAACAAAAACCTCATCGTCGCGGCCATCACACTGGTGCTGGGCACGGGCGACTTCACGCTGCGCTTCGGCCAGTTCGCGCTGGGCGGCATAGGCACGGCCACCTTCGGCGCCATCCTGCTGTACGCGCTGCTCAACCGTAAGCGCTGAGCTGGCCCCCATAAAAAAAGCCCCGGCTGGTCGTGCACCAGCCGGGGCTTTTTCGTGGCCATGCAGTGGCTGTGATCAGCCCAGGAAGCGCCCGGCAGCGCCGAGCACGCCGAGGTCCACGAATTTGGAGCCGACGAAGGGCGATGCGGGGGCGTAGTCCACGCTGAAGCCACCCAGGTCGAACTTCTGCACGCTGCCCAGCGCAGTGCGCAGCTTGGCGCGCGTCACGTCGCGGCCGGCGCGTTCCAGGCCTTCGGCCAGCACGCGGGTGTTGACGTAGCTCTCCAGGCTGCCCAGCGAGAACTCCTGCTGGCCGATGGCGCGCATGGCGGCCTGGTAATCGCGCACCACCTGGGACTTGGCGCGGTAGGGATCGGGGAACACCATGGTCAACGCCAGGCCCGAAGCGGCGGCGCCCAGCCCTTTCAGGCCGTCGGCGGTCAGCGTGACACTCAGGCCCGCCACCGGAAGCATGGGCGAGGACTTCTTGAGCGCGGCGATCAGGCCCACCGAAGCGGCGCCCGCTGTGCCCAGCAGCACGGCGCCGGGCTTGGCGGCGCTGACCTGGCTCACGACCTCGTTGAGGTTCTTGCCGTCGGTGGCCAACGCGACCTGCGCGGCCGCCTTGGCGCCCTGGGCCTGCAGCGCCAGCAAGGCGTCGGCCAGCACTTCCTTGCCGAAGCCGTTGTCCAGGTAGACGATGGCCAGGTCCTTGATGCCCATGCCCACGAGCTTTTGCACCAGGCGCTGGGTTTCATCGGTGTAGCTGGCACGCACATGGAACACATTGCGCATGCCTTGCTTGCGCAGCGAGGAGGCGCCGGTCAGCGGCGCGACGTAGGGCAGGTTGGACTCCTCAATCAGCGGCACGATGGCCGCGTTGTTGGGCGTGCCTATGCAGGACATCAGCGCGAAGACGCTGCCGTCGCCTATCATTTTTTTGACGTTGTCCGAGGTGCGCTGCGGCACATAGGCGTCGTCCACCATCTGGAATTGCAGCACGCGGCCGTTCACGCCGCCCTTGGCGTTGATCTGGCCCATGGCGGCCTCCACGCCGAGCTTGAGGTCGGCCCCGAAACCGGCCAGCGGGCCGCTCAGCGCGCCTGAAGAGCCGATGGTGACGGCCTTGGCGCTCAGGCCTTCCTGGGCGTGGGCGTTGCGGATGAAAGCGGGAGCGGCGGCGAGGGCGGCCAATTGAGGGGCGAACGAAAGAAAGCGGCGGCGAAACATCGCGAAAATCTCCGGAGTGGGGACGGCCAGGCGGGCCGAAGAAAAGACGGGGTGCGCGGACCCCATACAGGACAACGGCCGCGTGGCGGCCGAATACTTTAAGTCTAAATGATCACCCGCCGCGGGCCTGTCCGCTGGGCGACGCCGCGCTGCCGTTGGTCTGGCCGAAGGCCGAAGGGCGGAAATGGTAAAGGCCCGGCCAGTCCATAGGACCGGCCGGGCCTTTTTAAGCCCAGCGTGCCGGATTTAACCGATAAAACGGCCGCCGGCGCCCAATACGCCAAGGTCCACAAACTTCGAGCCCGCGAACGGCGGCGCGGCGTAATCGACGCTGAAACCGCCGAGGTCGAACTTCTGCAGGCCGGCCAGCGCGCTGCGCAATTTGGCGCGCGTCACGTCGCGGCCGGCACGTTCCAGGCCCTCTGCCATCACCTGGGTGTTGATGTAGCTCTCCAGGCTGCCAAGCGAAAACTCCTGCTGGCCGATGGCGCGCATCGCGGCCTGGTAGTCGCGCACCACTTGCAGCTTGGCGCGGTAAGGGTCGGGGAACACCATGGTCAGCGCCAGGCCGGAGCCGGCGGCGCCCAGTGCCTTGATGCCGTCGCCCGCCAGCGTGACACTCAGGCCGGCGATGGGCAGCATGGGCGAGGCTTTCTTGAGCGCGGTGATCAGGCCGACGGATGCCGACCCGGCGGTGCCCAGCAGCACGGCGCCGGGTTTGCCCGCGACGATCTTGTCCACCACCTCATTGAGGTTCTTGCCGTCAACGGCCAGCGCCGCCTGCGCCGCCGCTTTCGCGCCCTGCGACTGCAGCGCGCGGTTGACGTCGGCCAGCACTTCCTTGCCGTAGTCGTTGTCCAGGTAGACGACGGCCAGGTCCTTGATGCCCATGCTCACGATGCGTTGCACCAAACGCTGGGTTTCGTCGGTGAAACTGGCGCGCACGTGGAACACGTTGCGCATGCCGGGCTTGCGCAGAGAGGATGCGCCCGAGCGCGGCCCGACGTAAGGCAGGTTGGACTCTTCAATCAGCGGCACGATGGCGGTGTTGTTGGGCGTGCCCACGCATGACATCAGCGCAAAAATGCTGCCGTCGCCGATCATCTTTTTAACGTTGTCGGCGCTGCGCTGCGGCACATAGGCATCGTCCAGCATCTGGAACTGCAGCATGCGGCCGTTCACGCCGCCTTTGGCGTTGATCTGGCCCATGGCCGCATCCACGCCCAGCTTGAGCTCGGCACCCACGCCGGCCAGCGGGCCGCTGGTCGCGCCCGTGCTGCCGATGGTGATGGCCTTGGCGGTCAAGCCGTCCTGGGCATAGGCATTGCGGATGAAAGCGGGAGCGGCCGCAAGGGCAGCCAATTGAGGGGCGAACGAAAGGAAGCGGCGGCGAAACATCGCGAATCTCCAAAACAAAAGGGGGACGGCCGTGAAGCCGAAGAGGACAAGGCCGTGCGGCCTTGCGGGCTAAAAACGGCCCGCCAGTCGGCGCGGCGACGCGCAAAGTAGCAGGTAAATCGTTTAACTCTCAAGGATTCTAGGTAGAAACCCTGACAAATGGATGACACAGCGATGACTGCGCTGTGACGGCGTGAAGCCGGGGCAGGGCCCGGCGTGTTGCGCGCTTACCGTGCCGGAGACTGGCCGGTAGCCTTGGCCAGGGCGGCCTTGGTGGCCCTGAGTTCGCGCTCCAGGTCGGCGCGCTCATCGATCTGCTGCTCCAGCACCTCGTTGACCTGGGCCAGGTCTTCGGCGGATTCCTGGATACGGGTTTCCAGCGCGTCGGTTTTTTTCAGTGCCTGGGCCACGTCGCCGGTCTGCACATGCGGCGGGACTTCCTGTTTGAGCACCGTGTTGATCACCAGCAGTTCGGCGGCCGACTGTTCCACGGTTTCTTTCACGGACTCGTTCTGGTCAAGCGCTCGTTCCAGTGGCGTGGGCACGACGTGTAGCTGCTGTGGCATGTCAAGGGCCTTGATGGAGGGTGCGGGA
Source organism: Polaromonas sp. P1_G1 (assembly GCF_056405595.1). NCBI lineage: Bacteria > Pseudomonadati > Pseudomonadota > Betaproteobacteria > Burkholderiales > Comamonadaceae > Polaromonas > Polaromonas sp. P1_G1. The sequence continues at coordinate 52,467 of NZ_JBFUBU010000017.1, read as the reverse complement.
TCGTTGCCGCTGGTGAGCCCGTGCAAAAAGCGAGGGCTTACCAATGGCGCTCGGGATTCAGGGGCGATTTTACGCGTTTGCCGCCTGSGCGGGCTTGCAAAGGCATTGGGGCGGGACAGGGTATCCACCCCTCCCAGGTGCTCAACGGGCCTTGGCGGGAGGCTTGGCAGCGCGGGCCGGCGGTGGCGCGGACGCGGGCAGCGCCGGCCCAGGGCTGAAGATCTTGCCCAGCGTGGCGCCTACACGCGCGCCTATGGCGGTGCCCACGCCCGGCAATACGGCCGTGCCGACCACGGCGCCCGCGATGGCGCCCTTGGGCACGGAGAATGCGACGTTGTCCAGCGGGCCGCTGACGCTGAGCGGGACGCCGACAATGCCGTCCACCAGATCGACGGCGAACTCGGCCTCGATCCGGCGGTTGGCGACCTTGGCCTGGCCCGACGCCGTCAGCGAGCCCGATGTCGCCTTGAGGTCCGTGTACGTGACCACCATGCCCTGCGGCGTGTTCTGCGTATCGAGCCGGCCGGTGACCGAATCGAGCGGCGTCTGCCCGGCGTGCTCCTTGCCGGCGGTGCGCACGGCCTTGTCCAGGTCAAAGCGCAGCAAGGTGGACTTGCCGATGGTGAAAGGCGTCTGCGTGTGCAGCGAGCGCGCCAGCTCTCCCACCGTATCGCCGTTGGCCGACAGCGTGGTTTCGCCCGAGGCCTTGCCGGCGATGACGGAGCGGCGGTTGAAGGCGGCCAGCATGCTCTCGACCTCGACGTCCTTCGGCTGCAGCTCACCTTCCAGGTGCATGCGGCCGCCGGCGCGGAAGTCAAGCCTGACCTCACCATCCGCCGTGCCCCCGCCGACATGGATGCGCGCGGCCCAGCGGTCTTCCTGGCCCTGGCGGGTCAGCGCCAGATCCGTGGCCGGCCTGAAGCCCGGCCGGCGCAACTCGGCCTTGCGCGGACGCCAGCCCGGGTCGAAATCGACCTCTCCGTCGTACACCACCGCAATGCCGCGCCGCGAGATCCATGTCACGTCGCGGAACACAAAGCGCGCCAGCGGCAGTTCTTCGGCCGCCGCCTCGTCTTTCTCGCGCCCGCTGCCCAGGCCCCGCAGGGAGAGCTGGGGGACTACCGCGCCCTCCAGGTCGGCCCGGTCTATCTTGATGCGGCGCTGCAACAGCGCGAACACATCGGGATAGGCCGTGAGTTTTTTGATCAGGATGGGCTGTGGCTGCTCGGTGGCGGCGTCTTCCATCACCACCGCAGGCGAGGGAAACAGACGCCAGTGCAGCGCGCCCACCCGCACCTTGGTGCCAAGCTGCCTCTCCAGTTCCACCGAGGCGCGGCGGGCCAGTTCCTCGTCGGACGGCAGCCAGCGCAGCAGGGCGACCCACGCCGCGCCCACCACGAGCACCGCGACGCCCAGTCCCAGCAACCACTTGTTCGCGCGTGTCATCGAAGCATGTCTCTCATGCCTGTCAGCTTAGGCCCCGGCGCGGTGCTTGCCGAGGCGACAAGCTGCCCACCTCTTGTAGGCCGCAACCGTATAGTGGGGAGACCGACATCCCGTGGAACCCCAACATCATGCGCATCTGGAAACAGCCCATCTCCGTCGAACTACTCACCGCCGCCAACGCCGATACCGCGGTGACGCACCTGGGCATCGAGTTCCTCGAGGTCGGGGACGACTTCATACGCGCGCGGGTGCCGGTGGATCGCCGCACGGTGCAGCCCTATGGTTTGCTGCACGGCGGCGTATCGGTGGCGCTGGCCGAAACCCTGGGCTCCTGCGGCGCGGCCTTTGCGGCGCCCGCGGGCCACCGCGCCGTGGGGCTGGACATCAACGCCAACCACCTCAGGGGTACGACCAGCGGCTGGGTCACCGGCATCACGCGGCCTGTGCACATAGGCCGCAGCACCCAGGTCTGGCAGATAGAGCTGCACAACGACGCGGGCGAATTGACCTGCGTCTCGCGCATCACGATGGCGATGCTGCGGCCGGAATAACGCGGTCAAGGGCCGTACGACGGGTGACGGCACACCGGCCTTGATGCCCGCGCACGATATACGTTACAAATAGCAACGAATTGCGAGTTCCGTGCGACACCTCGGTTGTGGCATCTGAATGGGTCCGCATAGCGGTACTCGCCAAGCACCCCTGTCTGGGTTGCCCAGAAGTTTTCCCTTTTAAAAACAACACAGTAGCTTGCGCCGGCCACGCGATTGAGGCTTGCACCTCGGGGCCACTCCATATTTTTTTTATCTTGAAAGTCCTTCCATCTCGTATTTGATCTTATGAGTGCTCCTTCGTATCGTTCGGCTCAATTAGGCTGAAAGGTAACAAATGGACACGAAAAACGCAAAACGATGGGTCGCGGCGCTATTAGCCGTCTTGTGTGGCGCGGGGCAGGCGCAGATCCTGATCGGCCAGACAGCCGGTTTCACCGGCCCCGTCGCCGCAGGCGTCAAGGAGAACACCGAGGGTGCGCGCCTGTGGCTGGATGCGGTGAACGCCAAGGGCGGGATCGCAGGCCGGCAGCTGGAACTGGTGTCGCTGGACGACAAATTCGATCCCAAGCTGGCCAGCGAGAACGCGCAGCAGCTGGCCGAGCGTGGCGCGATCGCCCTGTTCCTGACGCGCGGCACGCCCCCCACCGAAGCCGTGCTGCCGGTGCTGCTGGCCAACCACATGCCGCTGGTGGGCCCTTCCACCGGGGCGATGGTGCTGCACCAGCCGGTGAACCGTTATGTCTTCAATGTGCGCGCGACCTACCAGCGCGAAGCCGAGAAAGCCATCGAGCACCTGCACACGCTGGGCATACAGCGCATCGCGCTGGTCCATGCGGACGACTCCTTCGGCCGTGACGGCCTGGAAGGCGCCAACAAGGGCTTCACGCAGGCAAAGCTGAAACCCACGGTGGTCCTCAAAGCGGACCGCAGCAAGCCGGACTACAGCCAGCTCGTCCCGCCCATCCTGGCAAGCGATGCGCAGGCCGTGCTGTGGATAGGGTCGGCCAACGCCGTAGCCGAAGGGGTAAAGGCCCTGCGCGCCGCCAAGACGTCCGTGCGCGTGGTGACCTTGTCCAACAACGCATCGGCGGGCTTCGTCAAGGCGCTGGGGGAGCACGCGCGCGGCGTCATCGTCACGCAGGTCTATCCGTCCGAGCGTTCCTATGCCTACACGATGGTGCAGGAAGCCACGGAACTGGCCAAGGCCAAAAAGATCGCACTGTCGCCCGCCATCCTGGAAGGCTATGCCGCCGCCAAGGTGCTGGTGGAAGGCCTGCGGCGCGCCGGCAAGAACCCCACGCGCGAGACGCTGCTGGCGGCCCTGGAAGGCATGAAGCGTTTCGACCTGGGCGGGCTGGAGGTGAGCTTCGGCCCCGAAGACCATACCGGCCTGGAGTTCGCGGACCTCTCCATCGTGGACCGTGAAGGCCGCTTCGCGCGCTGAACGCCGGCCTTTTGAATCTTCCGCCGCATCAGCGCCCATCCACAAGTGAAAACCGCCATGGCATGGAAAAAGTCGCTGCACAGCTGGCTGCATGAGAGCGCCGAGGAAGCACCCAGGCAGCAGCTGGAGTCCTTGCGGTTTCTGGTCCAGGATGCGCTGTACCGATGCGAAGGGCCTATGTGCGAGCGCATGCGCTGGCGCATCGAAGAGGCGTACACCGCGCAGCAGCTGTGGCTGTTGCGCGGGGAGATATTCCAGCTGGTCGCGCGCCAGTTCTGCCAGGACGAGGCCGTGCGGCGCATCAACGCACTGCTGCCCGCTTTCTCCGGCTGGCTGCCGAAGCGCATGCTGACGCGGGTCTAAGGCTGGTCCGCATCCCCTCGAGCACGAGTCTTAGGATGTTTTAGTGATTTAAAACGAACTAATCAGTCGTTCCCCAAATAAGAACGGCTGCCCACAATCCGGTGTTTTGACTTCTCCAACACCGCGCGCCGCGCGCCTTCGCCACCATGAATTTCCAGCAGCTGCGTTCGATGCGCGAGGCCGTGCGATGCAATTTCAACCTGACCGACGTCGCCAATGCCCTGCACACCTCGCAGCCCGGGGTCAGCCGGCAGATACGTGAACTCGAGGAAGAGCTCGGCATTGAACTCTTTGTGCGCGCCGGCAAGCGCCTGACGGGCCTGACCGAGCCGGGCGCCCATGTGCTGCCCATCATCGAACGCCTGCTGCTGGAGAGCAGCAACCTCAAAAAAGCCGGCCAGGAATTCATGGCCCAGCAAAGCGGCCTGCTGTCCGTCGCCGCCACACACTCGCAGGCGCGTTATGCGCTGCCGCCCGCGGTGCAGGAGTTCCGCAGCCAGTTCCCCAATGTGAAACTGCACCTGCACCAGGGCTCGCCCAAGCAGGTGGCCGACATGCTGATGTCGGGTGAGGTCGACGTGGGCATCGCCACCGAGGCGCTCAACGACTACCCCGAACTCGTCGCCCTGCCCTGCTACCGCTGGACGCATTCAGTCATCGTGCCGCCCGGCCACGCGCTGCTGGACGGCCCGCTCACGCTGGAGAGCCTGGCGCGCTTCGCGCTGATCACCTACGACACCGGCTTCACCGGCCGCTCGCACATCGACGGCGCTTTCACGCAGCGCGGCCTGTCGCCCAACATCGTGCTGACAGCCATGGACGCCGACGTGATCAAGACTTATGTGCAACTGGGCATGGGTGTCGGCATCGTGGCCTCCATTGCGTATGAGGCCGAGCGCGATACGGCCCTGCGCGCGCTCGACGCGGGCGCGCTGTTCGGCATCAACCTCACCAAGCTGGCGGTGCGCCGCGGCGGTTATCTGCGCGGCTATGTCTATGCGTTTATCGAATCCTTCGCGCCCACGCTGAATCGTGCCGTCGTGGAGAAGACCTTGAGCGACGAGCCCGGCGCCGCCAGCTACGATATTTAAACTGGGTAGACCTTGACCGGCCGCGTCGCCACCGGGAAGCCGGCCGCGCCCAGGGTGTCGGCAATCGCCATATTGGTGTCGAAGTAGACCTGCCAGTAGTGGTCGGTGTGGCAATAAGGGCGCACCGCGAGCTTGGGCCCGAACTCGTTGAACTCCAGGATCTCCACGTCCACCGCGGGCGTCTTCGTCGTGTTGGCGACCTTGGCGACGGACTCCTTGAGCAAGGCGATGGCCTTATGAATGTCGGCCGTGCCGGCCAGCTGCGCGACGAGTTCGACCCGGCGGTAGGGATTGGCCGTGTAGTTTTTGATGTCGCCGCCCATGATCTTGGCGTTGCCCACCACGGTCTTGACGTTGTCGGGCGTGTTGATGCCGGTGCCGAACAGGCCGATCTCCAGCACCGTGCCTTCGACCCCGCCGGCGCTCACATATTCACCCACTTTATAAGGCCGCAGCACCAGCAGGAAAATGCCGGCGGCGAAGTTGCTGAGCAGGCCGCTCCAGGCCGCGCCTATGGCCACGCCCGCGCCGGCCACCAGTGCCGCGAAGCTCGTGGTCTCCACGCCGAAGTAGCCGAGGATGGCGACCACCAGCACGATGTTGAGCGCGACGGTGATGAAGCTCACCAGGTAGCGCTGCACCGTGGGATCGATTTCCTGGCGCGTCATGGCCGCACCGACCAGCCGCGTCACCAGGTGGATGAGCCAGCGCCCGATGATGAAGACGGCGATCGCGCCTATGACCTTGAGGCCGAAGGCGACCAGGATAGGCTGCGCCTGTTCCATCCAGGTGCCGAGTTTTGCGGTGTCCATGAATTCCCCCTGTTCAATTGTTGGTCAGGGCATCTTAGGGATGCGGCATCAGCGTGTAAACAAGGCCATACGCCTGCGTAGTGGCAGGCCCACAGCGCCGAATCAATAGACGCTCACAAAGCCCAGCGAAGCGGTCCTGGCTAGGCGCGTCGCCGCAGACAGTACACCAGTACGGCAAGGCGGCGCAACAACGCCAGGAGGGGTTTTTGAGTGTCTATTCAGTAGCGCGTGCCATGCGCTCGCTCTTCCAATACACATCGTCGCCGCCATTCATGCGATTGAGCACGCGCGACAGCACAAACAACAAATCGCTCAGGCGATTGAGGTACTGGCGCGGTGCTTCCTTCAGGGGCTCGGCGGCGCCCAGCGCCACCACGGCGCGTTCGGCGCGGCGCGCCACGGTGCGGCATACATGGGCCAGCGACGCGGCGCGCGATCCGGCCGGCAGGATGAACTCGGCCAGGCGCGGCAGCGTGGCGTTGTGTTCGGCCAGCGCCTCGTCGAGCAGCGCCACGGCCTCGGGTTTGAGCAGCTCAAAACCGGGGATGGAGAGCTCGCCGCCCAGGTTGAAGAGCTGGTGTTGCACCTCCACCAGCAGCTCGCGCACGCCGGCCGGCAGTTCTTCGCAGAGCAGCACACCGATGTGCGAGTTCAATTCATCAACGTCGCCCATGGCGTGAACGCGCAGGCTGTCCTTGGACACGCGTGTGTTGTCGCCCAGGCCGGTGGTGCCGTTGTCGCCGGTGCGGGTTGCGATCTGTGAAAGTCTGTTGGCCATGGTGCGAAGGCGCGTTGAAGGCGCTGTGAAGAAAGTCAATGGAGCAAAGGGACTAAAACGAGACTAAGGCAGCGTTACGCCAGGCAAGAAAATGTGTCGTCGTAGCCCATCATGTGAGTGAGGCAACACCCTGAAAAACTGCTGGCCTGCTTGCGCCGCCTGCGTTGCAATGGCCGATTGTTCACTCTTTGAAGGATTCACCGCATGATCATGCACACGACAGCAACATCAACATCCGCTGCAAAACATTCAAAACATTCTATTCCCGGCTTTGAGTTGCGCAGCGTGTTGCTGGTGGCCGCATTGGCCGCGGGTGCCGCAGGCGCCGCGCGGGCCCAGACCGCCCCGACTTCGCCGGCCAGCCCCAACAGCCCGCCCTCCCAGACGGCGCCCTCCGCCACCCCGGGCACAGTCCCGCAAAACCGCACCACGCCCCAGGACGTCGAGGCGGCTTTCGGCCGCGCCGATGCCAACAAGGACGGCAAGCTGGACCGCCAGGAGGCCGAGCACCTGCCGGCCGTGGCGCTGCGTTTCGACCAGATCGACGCCAACCACGATTCCTTTATCTCGCTGGCCGAGCTCACCAAGGCCGCCCTGGGTTCCTGATGATTCTTGCGGGGTGACCATCGCCCCGCTTTTTTCGCCTTCCACAACACCAGCACGCAGCTCCCCCCGCGGCCTTGGCTGCGGGCTCCGGCGCCTTCAGTGGCAGAAACTACGTACACGTCGTAAACTGTGCCACCGACCCGGAGACAACAATGAACGCCCCCCTTCCCCAGCACCTGCTCCCTGAAATCCAGCAACGTGAAACGCCCCAGGCATTGATCGACGCCCTGAAGGCCCGCTTTGCAGAGCGCTGCTCGACGGCCCTCGTGGTGCGCGAGCAGCACGGCCGCGACGAGTCTTCTTTCGCCGCGCCGCCGCCCTCGGCCGTGGTGTTTGCCGAAAGCACGCAGGACGTGGCCGATGCGGTGAAGCTGGCCGGCCAGTACAACGTGCCCGTGATCCCCTTCGGCGTGGGCACCTCGCTCGAAGGCCACCTGCTGGCCGTGCAGGGCGGCATCAGCATCGACGTGAGCCGCATGAACAAGGTCTTGTCCATCAACGCCGAAGACCTGACCGTCACCGTGCAGCCGGGCGTGACGCGCAAGCAGCTTAATGAAGAAGTCAAAAGCACCGGCCTGTTCTTCCCGATCGACCCCGGTGCCGACGCGACCCTGGGCGGCATGAGCGCCACCCGCGCCAGCGGCACGAATGCCGTGCGCTACGGCACCATGCGCGAGAACGTGCTGGCGCTGGAAGTCGTCACGGCCGATGGCAGCGTCATACGCACCGGCACGCGCGCCAAAAAATCATCGGCCGGCTACGACCTGACGCGCCTCATGGTAGGCAGCGAAGGCACGCTGGGCGTGATCACCGAAGTCACCGTCAAGCTCTACCCGCTGCCCGAGGCGATCTCGGCCGCAGTGTGCTCTTTCCCGAGCATCGAAGCCGCTGTGCGCACCACGATAGAGGTGATACAGATGGGCGTGCCGATCGCGCGCGTCGAGCTGATCGACCACAACACCGTGCGCATGGTGAACGCGCACTCCAAACTCACGCTGCGCGAAGAGCCCATGCTGCTGATGGAGTTTCACGGCTCCCCCAGCAGCGTGAAAGAGCAGGCCGAGCTGGTGCAGGAACTTGCCAGCGGCCACGGCGGCAATGCCTTTGAATGGGCCAGCACGCCGGAGGAACGCACCCGCCTCTGGACGGCGCGGCACAACGCTTACTTTGCGGCCATCCAGTCGCGGCCCGGCTGCCGCGCGATTTCCACCGACACCTGCGTGCCGATCTCGCGCCTGGCCGACTGCCTGCTCGAGTCGGTGGCTGAAGTCGACGCCAGCGGCATCCCCTACTTCCTGGTCGGCCACGTCGGCGACGGCAACTTCCATTTCGGCTACCTGATAGACCCGACGATTCCCAAGGAACGCGAAGTCGCCGAGGCGCTGAACCACAAGCTGGTGAGCCGCGCGCTGGCGCTGGAAGGCACCTGCACGGGCGAGCACGGCGTGGGCCTGCACAAGATGGACTTCCTGGTAACTGAAACCGGCGACGGCGCGGTCGACATGATGCGCACCATCAAACGCGCGCTGGACCCGAAAAACATCATGAACCCGGGCAAGATTTTCTCGCTGTGAGCCGTCGATAAGGGTTCACCGGCGGTTCAATGACGCGGCCAGCGCCGCAAAAGCCTGGCGGTCAAGGGTATGGGTGAAGGCGGTGTTCGGCACGGGGTGGGAAGACAACTTGACCACCACCAGTTGCGCCGCCGGGTTGATGTGGATGTGTTGCCCATTCAGCCCTTTGGCTTCAAACGTGCCATCCGCGTCGTGGGGAATCCACCACTGGTTGTGGTACGAATAACCTGCGCGCATGGGCATCCCTGCGGCCTTGAATTTCTCCGGGTCCGCCCCCTTGCGTATTTCGGCAACCGTCGCGGCGGAAAGGACCTGGCGGCCGTTGAAACGGCCCTCCATGCGCAGCATTTCACCCAATCGCCCCAGATCGCGCATCGTCGCACTTACGCCGACACTGCTCAGCTGCGTGCCGATGGCGTCCACCCAGACATAGCCGTCTTCCTGCGCCCCAAGAGGCGCCCACACTCGCTGCGACAGCAGTTCCGCGTAAGGGGTTTTGGTCACGCGCTGCAGTAGCCAGCCGATCACTTCGGTGTCAACGCTCTTGTACTGGAAAGCGGCGCCGTGCTGCCCTTCTTTTTTGACGGTCTTCAAAAAGTCGGTGACTGTTTTGGGGCCTGCATAGTTCGGGGGCGCAGGGAACAAGCCACCGGCAATCAGGTACTGGAAGATGCCCGAGGCGGGATCGGCAAAGTTCTCCTGGTACTGCACACCCGTGGTCATGTCCAGGATCTGCTGCACGGTGGCATCACCCCAGGCGCTGTCTTTCAGCTCCGGCAAATAGGTGGAGACCAACGCACCCGCGTCAATCACGCCTTCGCGTATCAACTCGGTCGCCAGCAAACCCGTCAAGGACTTGCTCATGGACAAAAGCGCGTGCGGCTGGTGGGCTCGCATGCCCACGTCGCTTCGCTCATAGACCACCTTTCCCTTGTGAAGCACCAGCAAGCCATCGGTATAGGTGTCGCGCTGCCAATCCGCAAGCGTCAGCCGGTTTCCCTTGCCGTCGTCAAAGGGCAGGTCATCCAGTTCTCGTGGCGCGGCCAACAGCGGCGAGGCCGCATCCGCGCCGCGCCACACGGCCGCTGTGGGGCCTAATTCGCGCAAGTGCTGATAGGCCCAGCGTGCATTGGGATATTTCAATATCGTGCCCAGCCGCACGACCTTCTCAGGTGGCGGGGGAAATCCCTTCATCAATTCAAGCGTGGCCGGATGGGTGGATTCCGGCGGCGGCAGCGCGGGGCTCTGTGCTTGCGCGCTTGAGGCGGCCAACATCATGGCGGCGAGCGACACGAACGAGAGGGTCAGGCGAAAAAATGGCATGGCAGTTCTTTCCATGGCCTGCAAAAAGCAGCAGGCCGGGTGGCGTGGCAGATCGTGTTGAAGAAGCACCTATTGAATCGCCGGCGCGTATCCGGCGTGTGTCGCTGGAGACCGGATTCGTATGTCTGCATGTACAGCGCGCTGCCGGACATGTTGAGATACATGACAGCGGGCAATGCCGTAAGCGCCGGTCTTCAGTCCTTGCGGGATTCGCCGGCTGCCTCAGCCGTAGTTTCGGTCTTGCGCGCGCCGAGCATGTTCATGGCAGCCAGGCAGAACTGCAGTGCGATCAGGGCATAGGCCTGCGCGCGCAGGCCCCAGGCCACCCACAGCAGGTTGCTGAGCAAATACAGCCAGAAGCCCCAGTGGCGTTTGCGCTTGTGGCTGGAGGCCACCAGCCAAGCGGCCGTGACCGTGACCACCATCGCGGGCCACTGCAAAAAACTCAGGACATCCATGGCAGGCATGCTTGCAACATACCTTCATGGTGGATGCCCGGATGCCCTGCAGGCGCGCGGCGCTTGCTGAAGCTGCCGTAGGACGGTTTCGCCGCGCAGCCCGCCTTCGGTGACGGCTTACTTGCCGCCGCGCAGCCGCTCGATCAGTCCGTTGAGTTCGTCCATCGAAGCGAACTGGATGGCCACCTCGCCCATGTCTTCGCGGCGGCCGTTGCGCTTGACCTGTTTTTTGACGCGCACTTCCACGTCGGCCATCAGCAGGTCGGCCAGTTCTTCTTCGACACGGCGCGTGTCGCGGGATTTTTCCTTGGTGGCTTTTTGCGGCTTGAGAGAGAACTCGGCGCTGAGTTTTTTGACCAGGCTTTCGGCCTCGCGCACCGACATCTTTTTGGCGGAAATCTGGTTGGCCGCGGTGATCTGCGCGGCGCGGTCCAGGACCAGCAGGGCGCGTGCATGGCCCATGTCCAGGTCGCCGGCCATCAGCATGGTCTGCACCGGGTCGGCCAGGTTCAGCAGACGCAGCAGGTTGGAGGCGGCGCTGCGCGAGCGGCCCACGGCCTGCGCGGCGAGCTCATGCGTGAGGCCGAACTCCTTGACCAGGCGCTGCAGGCCATGCGCCTCTTCGAGCGGGTTCAGGTCTTCGCGCTGGATGTTTTCGATCAGCGACATGGCGGCGGCCGACTCGTCGGGCACGTCGCGCACCAGCACCGGCACGCTGTCCAGGCCCGCGAGTTTTGCCGCGCGGAAGCGCCGTTCGCCGGCGATGATTTCATACTTGCCGTCGTTGCTACCGGAGGTCAGGCGCCGCACCAGGATGGGCTGCATGATGCCCTGGACCTTGATGGATTCGGCGAGCTCGTAGAGCGCGCCTTCGTCCATGCGCGTGCGCGGCTGGTACTGCCCGGCGACCATGTCTTCCAGCCGCAGTGAGGCCGGCAGGCCGGGGCTGTTCGCCGTGCTGCTGGCGTTCTCCGCGTCGGTGGCGGTCTCGCTGACCTTGGGGCCCAGCAGTGCTTCAAGTCCGCGGCCCAGGCCTTTGGGTTTTTTCGTGACCATGTTTCTTTTCCTTCAATCCGTCAGTGTTTATGTTTATGTAGGGCGCAGTGTTCAGGGAGGCGTGAGGCTACCGCCCAGGGATTGCAGCACGCCGCGCCACAGGGCGTCGCGCTCTTCGTAAGGTTGTGCGTCCTGCTTGCCGCTGGCCTGTTCCCACACCGAAGTCATCACAAGCACGATGCCGGTGGAGGGCTGCACATAGACCGTCTGGCCGTGGATGCCCTGCATGGCAAAAGTGCGCGACCGCATCGGCATGAGCCAGAACTGGTAGCCGTAGCCAAAGTAGGGCGTGGCCGTGCGCGGCTTGAATGCCGGCGGCTGGCGCGTTGCGTCGGTGGCATCCAGCAAATAGTCCAGCGGCAGGACCTGCAGCGCGCCGGGTTTGCCGGTGGTTTTGTCAATCGCTCGGCCGTCATTGGCCAGCAACTGGCCCAGGCGCGCCCAATCGCGCAGGCTGGCATTGAAGGCTCCGTAGGATTGCTCCTGTCCGTCGACGGAGACGCGCCAGAAGGCGTCATGCTCGGCGCCCATGGGTTTCCAGATCCACTCGGTGGTGAGCTCGGACATGTTCTTGTCGGTGGCGGCCACCACCACGCGGCCCAGCACGTCGGTCTCTGAGCCGGCGTAGACAAATTTTTCGCCGGGTGGTGAATGGCGGTCGGTGATGGACTTCAGCACATCGATCGGCATGCCCGCGCCAGGCACCCCGAAGGAGGCGCGCGACAGGCGCGCGATGTCGTCCTTGCCGTCGTAGCGCTCTGTGAAGGTGAGGCCCGAACTCATGCGCAGCAGCTGGCGCAGGGTGGTGGCGCCATAGGGGCTGCCGGCAAGTTCTTTGACGTATTTCTCGGCCGGGTCGTCGAGCGAGGCGATCAACCCCAGCGAGAGCGCTTTGCCGACCAGCAGCGAGGTGACGCTCTTGGCCATCGAGAAAGACAAAAAGCGCGCGTCGTCCTTGCGGCCGTAGCGGTAGTGCTCGGCGATGATCTCGCCGTTTTTCAGGACCAGCAGGCCGGTGGTGCGCTGGCGGTCCAGGTAGTCGGCCAGTGTGTAGTTGGTGTTCTTGTAGCGGTAGCTGATGGACGCCAGGCTGGCCGCGCGCGGCAGCGGGCTGGCTTCGGCCGGGCGAGCAACCACGCGGACCCGCACACCGGGCACCTTGTCCATGGCCGACCAGGAGCCGACACGATGAGGATTGCTGTACCAGGTGCTGGTGTTGCCCAGGGGGTAGCCCTGCGCCTTGCCGAGCAGCTCTTCATCGGGCTCGGCATGCAGGGAGGCACTCGCCCATGCCGCCAGCACCATCAGGGCGATTTGCAGGCAGCGCGGGCGTTGGAAAAAAAATGAGGTCATGGCCGGGGCGTGATGTTGGGTGAGGGCTCAATGGCAGGGGAAGTCAGCTCCTTGAGCTGGAGCAGCCGCAGGTAGGCTTCTGGCCAGTCGGCCAGGCCGCTGTCGGCGTTGAGGTGGCCGCGCGGGCCGGCGTCCACAAAGCCCGAGCCCCAGGACGCCGCGAATTGCCGTGCCCGCCCTGCCCCGCAGAAAGGGTCGTCGCTGCTGGCGAACACCACGCTGTCAAACGGCAGTTTTTGCAGCGGCACCGGTGCCCAGCTGGGCAGCATCTCGCGCACGTCGTCACGTTCCACGTCGGGCGGCGCGACCAGCAGCGCGCCCTTCACGCGGTGAACATTCCGCGAATGGCTGGCCCAGGCCGCGACCAGCATGCAGCCCAGGCTGTGCGCCACCAGCACCGCGGGCTCGTCGCAGGACAGCAGCACGTCTTCGAGGCGCGCCGTCCAGTCGCCGCGCAGCGGATGCATCCAGCTGTGCTGCTCCACGCGGGTGTAGCCGTCGGCCTCTTCCCACAGGGTTTGCCAATGGCCGGGGCCGCTGTTTTTCCAGCCGGGGAGTATGAGGACATTGCGGGGATTCATGCTCGGGAAGATCGACGCCACTGATTTGCTATTGAATTGATAGCTGAAAATCACCTGTTTACAAGGGATTTCAGCCAATCAGCCTTACATCACCTTGATGCGGTCSACCATCTCTTSSGCGAAGGTGACRAAGGCCTGCGCGCCCYTGGAGGCSGGGTCGAACACCACGCCGGGCAGGCCGTAGCTGGGCGCTTCGGCCAGTCGTACGTTGCGCGGGATCACGGTGTTGAAGACCTTGTCGGCGAAGTGTTCCTTGAGCTGGTCGCTGACCTGCTGTTGCAGGGTGATGCGCGGGTCGAACATCACGCGCAGCAGGCCGATGATCTGCAGATCCTTGTTGAGGTTGGCGTGCACCTGCTTGATGGTGTTGACCAGGTCGGTCAGGCCTTCGAGCGCGAAGTACTCGCATTGCATGGGCACGATCACGCCGTGGGCGCAGCACAGGCCGTTAAGGGTCAGCATGCTGAGTGACGGCGGGCAGTCGATCAGCACGAAGTCATATTGGCTGTCGACTTCGGCCAGCGCGAGCTTGAGGCGTTTTTCGCGGCGCTCGACGTCGACCAGCTCAACCTCGGCGCCGGCCAGTTCGCGGTTCGCGCCCAGCACGTCGTAGCCGCATTTCTCGCTGTGCACACGCGCCTCGGCCACCGAAGCGGACTCAAGCAGCACGTCGTAGACCGTCATCTCCAGCTTGCGCTTGTCCACGCCGGATCCCATGGTCGCATTGCCCTGCGGGTCCAGGTCGATCATCAGGACCCGCTGGCCGACTTTGGCCAGGCCCGCGGCCAGGTTCACCGTCGTTGTCGTCTTCCCTACCCCACCCTTTTGATTGGCTACGCAGAATATTTTGGCCATGTGTGCTTTTAGTTTTTGTTCGAAAGAGGACGCGAAATGCGATGGCGGCTTACTTGGAGACCGCGAGCTTGAGGCCGAAGCCGATCAGGAAAACGCCGGCCAGCTTGTTCAACACCACCGTGATTTTCGGGTTGGCGCGTATGCGTTCGGCCAGGTGGTAGGTGATCATGACCGAGCACAGGCCGTACAGGAAAGTCAGCCCGGCAATCGTGGCCGCCATCACGGCAAAAGTCTTCAGGCCCTGGTGCTGGGCCGGATCGACAAACAGCGGGAAGAAGGCCATGTAAAAAACAATCGCCTTGGGGTTTCGCAAGGTGATCATCATGGCCTGCTGAAAGTAATGGCGGGGCTTGATGTTCAGCAGCGGCGCATCGCCGGGTTTGGCCATCAGCATCTTGATGCCCAGCCATGCCAGGTAAATGGCACCGGCCCACTGGACGATATGGAAAGCCGTGGGGTAAGCCGCCATGATGGCCGACACACCAGCCACCGCCGCCCATAGCAAAACCTGGTCGCCGGCGATCACGCCGAAAGTCGCACCCAGGCCACCCGCGATCCCGCCCTTGCTGGTCGAGGTGATCAGCGCCAGGTTGCCCGGGCCGGGGATCAGCAGAAACACAATGATCGCAACGACAAAAGCGCCGTAGTCGGCAATGCCGACGAATGAGCCCAACATGGAGGTTCTCCAGAAAGTAGAGAGGAGGAAGCGCGAGTGCTCGAGTTTACGACAGGGGTGTGCCGCCGGAATGCCAAAGGAGGCCGATCGAGCCCGATTCCGCGTCCGCGAAGGTTTCTTTTTGTGCCCGAACAACGGGCCGGGCGGGATCAAGCTCCCGACTCACCCGGTTCAGGCGCCGGTTTTTACCCGCATCCAGACAATGCAGCGCTCGGCATTCAGCCCCGGCACCTGCAACTGTTCCACGTGAAACACTTCAACCCCGGCTGGCAAGGCGGCGATTTCCTCGGCTGGGTGTTTGCCCTTCATCGCCATCCAGGCACCCTGCGGCGCCAAGGCGCCGACGGACCAGTTGGTGAAATCAGCCAGTGAAGCGAAGGCCCGGGAGCAGATCAGCTCAAACGGCGTGGCGATGGTTTCGACCCGGGCATGCAGTCCCGAGAGGTTGGGCAGCTTGAGCGCCAGCGCCGCCTGCTTGATAAAGGCGGCTTTTTTGGCGACCGTGTCCACGCAGGTGACCGCCACTTCCGGGCAGCAGATCGCGATGACCACGCCCGGAAGGCCGGCGCCCGAACCCACGTCCAGCAAGCGGGCGCCCTGCCCCAGCCCGGCTTTTTGCATATGGCGGCGCAGCGGCAGCACCGCAGCCAGGCTGTCCAGCAGGTGGTGGGTCATCATTTCCGCCGGGTCGCGCACGGCTGTCAGGTTGTAGACCTTGGTCCATTTGCCGATCAGGTCCTGGTAATCCAGCAACTGGCCGACCTGGGCATCGCCCAGGTCCAGCTGCAGCGCCTTCAGGCCGGCGCGCAAATCCTGTTCACCGGCCCGCATCAGGCTTGGGCTTTTTCGGAAGAAACGTCAGCCGCCTGGAGCGGAACCGTGTTCTTCCACAGGTTCTTTTTTAGGTGCACCAACAGCAGGGAGACCGTGGCCGGCGTGATGCCCGAGATGCGCGAAGCCATTCCCAGGGTTTCGGGCCTGTGCTTGGCCAGGGTCTGGCGTGCCTCAAAACTCAGGGCCGTGACCTGCAGGTAATCGAGGTCGGCCGGCAGTTTGAGGTTTTCGTAGTGGGCGGCGCGCTCGACCTCGGTCTTTTGCAGGTCGATGTAGCCCGCGTACTTGGCCGTGATTTCGATCTGCTCGATCACGCTTTTGGCGATGTCGTCGCTGGCCGCCGCTTCGGCTGCCAGTTCAGGGTTGGCGTATTTGCCCTCCTCCAGCGACATCAGCCCGGCATAGTTCACGTCCGGGCGGCGCAGCAGGTCCAGCAGGTTGTACTCACGCTCAATCGATTTGCCCAAAACCCGCTCGGCTTCAGCCACCGGCAGGTTGTTGGGGTTGACCCAGATCGCCCGCAACCGGGCTGTTTCACGTGAAACAGTGTCGCGCTTGCGGTTGAAGGCGTCCCAGCGGGCGTCGTCGACCAGGCCCAGTTCCCGGCCTTTTTCGGTCAGGCGCATGTCGGCGTTGTCCTCGCGCAGCATCAGGCGGAACTCGGCCCGGCTGGTGAACATGCGGTAAGGCTCGGTCACGCCCTTGGTGATCAGGTCATCGACCAGCACGCCCAAGTAGGCTTCGTTGCGTGCCGGCAGCCAGGCATCTTTGCCCTGGCATTGCAGCGCGGCATTGACGCCGGCGAACAAGCCCTGGGCCGCCGCCTCCTCATACCCGGTCGTGCCGTTGATCTGGCCGGCGAAGAACAAGCCGCCAATCGCCCGGGTTTCAAAGCTGGATTTCAGCGCCCGGGGGTCGAAGTAGTCGTACTCGATGGCGTAGCCGGGCCGCAGGATATGGGCGTTTTCCATGCCCGCCATGGAGCGCACCAGCTCGTACTGGATGTCAAAAGGCAGGCTGGTCGAGATGCCGTTGGGGTAGATCTCGTGGGTCGTCAGGCCTTCGGGCTCCAGGAAAATCTGGTGGCTGTCCTTGTCGGCGAAGCGGTTGATCTTGTCTTCCACACTGGGGCAATAGCGCGGCCCGACGCCGTCGATCTTGCCGGTGAACATGGGGCTGCGGTCAAAACCCGAGCGAATGATGTCGTGGGTACGCTCATTGGTGTGGGTGATCCAGCAGGGCATTTGCCGCGGGTGGGCAATGCCGCCGCCCATAAAACTGAAGACCGGCACCGGGCCCGCTATGCCGCCGGGCATGCCGTCGCCGGGTTGTTCGGTGCACTTGCTGAAGTCGATCGTGCGGCCGTCGATGCGCGGCGGCGTGCCGGTCTTGAGCCGGCCTTGCGGCAGCTTGAGCTCCTTGAGCCGGCTCGACAGCGAAACCGCCGGCGGGTCGCCCGCCCGGCCGGCCGAGTAGTTGTTGAGCCCGACGTGGATCTTGCCGTCCAGGAAAGTCCCGGCCGTGAGCACCACGGTGCGCGACCGGAACTTGATGCCGACCTGCGTGACGGCGCCGACCACCCGGTCGCCCTCCACCATCAGGTCGTCGACCGCCTGCTGGAACAGCCAGAGATTCGGCTGGTTCTCGAGCTTGCGGCGAATGGCTGCCTTATAAAGAATCCGGTCGGCCTGCGCCCGGGTCGCACGCACGGCCGGGCCCTTGGAGCTGTTCAGGATCCGGAACTGGATGCCGCCTTCGTCGGTGGCCAGCGCCATCGCGCCGCCCAGGGCGTCCACTTCCTTGACCAGGTGGCCCTTGCCGATGCCGCCGATGGACGGGTTGCAGCTCATCTGGCCCAGCGTCTCGATGTTGTGCGACAGCAGCAAAGTCTTGCAGCCCATGCGGGCCGAAGCCAGGGCGGCCTCGGTGCCGGCATGGCCGCCACCAACCACGATCACGTCAAATTCTTGGGGGTAAAACATATCCAACCTTTGGGTCTTGCGACCAGCTACTCACTCTATTAACTTCTCAGCTCTCGATCAATTCGGTGGCCAGGCCCATGCCGCGCGCCACCTGTGCCTGGCGCCGGTCCGCCGTGACGAACAGGTCCACCCGGCTGGCCAGCGCGCTGCCCACATGCAGGGCGTCCATGCCGCGCAGAGGGCCCTGCTCCATCGCGGCAAAAGCGAAGCGCTCAACATGCGCGTCCAGCGGCACCAGGGTCATGTCGGCCACGTCCCGTTGCGCCGCCGCCCAGGCGCGGTCAAATTCCGGTGCCGGCAAGCTGCCGTCGCGTCGGCGCCTGAGCAGGGCGGAGGCCACCTCGGTCTTGCAGTGCGCCGCCACCAGCAGTTCGCTGGCCGCCTCGAACAGCATCAGCACCCGGTCGCGTCCGGCTTCGCTGGCATAGCGTTTGGTCAGGGCCGAGGCATCAAACATCAGCCGCGCTTCGCCGTCGCGTGCCGCCACCCGGGTGGCCGTGCCGGCGGCCTGCACCACATAAGCGGCTTGCGCCTTCTTCACCATGGCGATTCATTCCGCTCGTCGAGCACCGCCTGCGACAGCGACACGCCGGGCGGCAAGACCACGGGTTCGAACGGGGTTTTCCAGCTCGGTACTTTGGCGGCGTCTTCTTCGGGCTTCAGCGGCACCAGTTCAGCCACCGGCTTGCCGTGCCGGAGTATGCGGACGGTTTCCCCTTGCTCCACCAGGTCAAGCATGGCAGACGCGTGGGCGCGAAATTCACTGAGGGCAATGGTATGCATTTTGTACAAATTTCAATGTTTTGTACATTTTAGCTGGTTCGTGCTTGCAAGGCACTCCGCACGCAGTTTTTCACCCTGCGGCCTGTGGTGAAATCGGACGATGACCGCCCCCCAAAAACTCCTGATCTTCGCTGGCAGCATCCGCCAGAACTCCTACAACCGCAAACTGGCCCATGTCGCGGCTGCCCTGGCGCGCGCCAGCGGCGCCGAAGTCACCCATATTGAACTGGCGGACTTCGACATCCCCATGTACAACGCCGACCTTGAAGCCAAGGGCACACCGCCCGACGTCATGAAACTCAAGCAGCTCATGTTCGAGCACCCAGCCTGGATCATCTGCTCACCCGAATACAACGGCAGCTACACCGCACTGCTGAAAAACACCATCGACTGGGTCTCCAGCCCGGTCAAGAGCGACCCCGCCTGGCACGAAGGCTTCAAGTCTTTTACCGGCAAGGTCGTGGGCGTGCTCAGCGCCTCGCCCGGCGCGCTGGGCGGCCTGCGTTCGCAAAGCCACCTGGTGCCGCTATTGCTCAACGCGCAGTGCTGGGTGGCGCCCAAGGCTTTTGCCCTGGGCCGCGCCGCCGATGCGTTTGATGTCGACGGAAAAATGGGCAACGAAGCGCACGTGAAGAACGTGCAGGCCGTGATCGACCAGGTGTTGTTCGCCAGCGCCCGGTTGGCGGCCTGATTAGTTAAAGAATAGAGGCCAGGGCACGCGCGCGTTCCATCGCACCAGCCTTGGTCGCCGCCAGCTCCTCCGGCGCCACCAATGTCGGCGCGGCACTGATTTCCGCGTCGACCGCGATATCCAGAAAACGCAGCCAGCGCCGCATATACGGCTTCTGGAAATCCGACTCGTCCTCCTCGGACTGCAGGGGGTACGCACCGGCGCTCGAATACACCAGCGTCGCGCGCTTGCCCGGCAGCAGGGCCTGGTAGCCGGCCTGCCGCGACCAGGACCAGTTCTGCCCCGGCAAGGTCACCACGTCGATGAAATGCTTGAGCCGGTAAGGGATGCCGAAATTCCACATCGGCAGGCTGAAGAGGTAACGGTCGGCCGCATTGAAGCGCTGCGACAGCGCCGCCGCGCGCGCCCACAGCGCCTGCTGCGGGGCGGTCGCATTCTGCGCGCGCAGCACGGCAAACTTGGCGGCAATCATGTCGGCGTCAAAAGGCGGCAGATCAATATCCCAGACATTGATCGTGTCCACTGTGTCCTCAGGATGCGCCTCGCGATACGCCTCCAGCCAGGCAGCGGCCACGGTACTCGAGGTTGACGCGGCCTTCATCGGCGAGGCTTCTATAAAGAGCAGATGGGTCATGGCTTTCTCCGTGCGGGGGCTATCACGCCGTGCCGTCCAGCAGGCGCAGGCCCACCATGCCGGCCACCACCAGCGCCACGCACAGCAAGCGCAGCGCCGAGGCGCTCTCGCCCATCCAGAGGATGCCGATCACGGTCACGCCGACCGAGCCTATGCCGGTCCAGATCGCGTAGGCCGTGCCCACCGGCAAGGTCTTGACGGCATGCGTCAGAAAGAAAATGCTGGCGCCCGCCGCCGCGACGCCCAGCACGCTGGGCAGGAGCCGGGTCCAGCCCTGTGAGGATTTAAGGAGCAAGGCCATCGCGATTTCGACAATGCTTGCGGCGAGTAGATAAAACCAGGCCATGGAGGTCGTTCTTTCGGTAACAGGGTTAAGAGGGAAAAAATCAAGGAGCCGCCAGCTTAGGTTTACGATTACCCATAGACAAGTACGCACCTTCTGGTAACCATGACAATTCCCTACGACCTCCCCGCCGATTCCTCAACTGTGTTTAGCCAGGCCTGCCCCTCGCGCCAGGCGCTGGAGCTGGTCGCCAGCAAATGGGCGCTGCTGGTGATCCCGGCGCTGGCCGAGGGCCCGGTGCGCAACAACGAACTGATGCGCAAGATCGGAGGCATCTCGCAAAAGATGCTGACGCAGACGCTCAAGGAACTGGTGCGCAACGGCCTGGTCCTGCGCTTTGACCGCCAGACCGTGCCGCCCCATGTGGAATACCAGCTCAGCGCGCTGGGCCAGTCCCTCAGCGAAACCCTGATTCCGCTCGACAACTGGGCCGAGCGCAACCACCAGAGCCTGAAGGCCGCGCGCGAACGCTTCGACGCATCCTTCATGTAGCGCATGGGGTAAGCCTCATTAGCGGAATCACGTAGCGGTACACCACGCCTACGGTCCTATATTGGGTCCACGACAACGATCCGGAGACACCAGATGAAACACACGAACACGCGCCGTGGCGCATTGCAATTCGGCCTCAAGGCCGGCGGCGCACTGGCCGCTGTCTCTGCCTTTCCGGGGCTGCTGCAAGCGCAGGCCGGCTGGCCCAGCAAACCGATACGCCTGCTGGTGCCCTTCGCGCCCGGCGGCAGCTCGGAAATCGTCGCGCGCTCGGCCGCCAATGAACTGACCAAGAGCCTGGGCCAGACCGTGTTTGTCGAAAACAAGCCAGGCGCCAGCGGCAACATCGCAATGCAGGAATGCGCGGCCTCCACCGACGGCCACACCATCATCCTGGGCCACATCGGCACCATGGCGGTCAACCCCTTCATCTTCGACAAGCTGCCCTTCGACACCAACAAGGACTTCAAGCCCATCTCGCTGCTGGCCAAGGTGCCCAGCCTTTATGTGATCAATGCGAGCGTGCCGGCCAACAACCTGAAAGAATTCATCGCACTCGCCAAAGCCAAGCCCGGCCAGCTCAACTACGGCTCGGCCGGCAACGGCAGCGCCGGCCACCTGGCCTTTGAATACCTGAAGATGGCCACCGGCATTTTTGTGCTGCACGTGCCCTATCGCGGCACCGGCCCGCAGCTCACCGATTTGCTGGCCGGCCGGCTCGAAGCCGCCAGCGTGGGCGCGCCCGCCATCCTGGCGCACATCAAGTCGGGCAAGCTGCGCTGTATCGCCACCGGCACCAAGGAACGCCTGCCCCAGCTGCCAGACGTGCCCACGGTCGCCGAAAGCGGCTACCCGGGTTTTGAAATGACCCAGTGGTACGGCCTCAACGCCCCATCCAACATGCCGCAGGCCAACATAGACCGCATCGCCGAAGCCTGCAACAAGGCCATGCGCAACCCGCAGGCCACCGAGCGCCTGCGCGGCGACACGGCCCTGCCCGTGGGCGACACGCCGGCGCAGTATGGCGCCTTCATCAAGACCGAACAGGCGCGCTGGAAGCTGGTCGCCGAACGCGCGAAAATCAAACCTGACTAAACCCGGCTTCCCTAGATCTCACACGAGCGATCCCCCATGAACTGCCGCCCCGGCTGTGGCGCCTGCTGCATCGCGCCGTCCATCAGCTCCGCCATCCCCGGCATGCCGCAAGGCAAGCCGGCCGGCGTGCGCTGTGTGCAACTGGGTGATGCCAACCAGTGCCTGATCTTCGGCCGGCCCGAGCGGCCCGCCGTCTGCGGCCAGCTCATGCCCTCGGCCGAGATGTGCGGCGCCGACGCGGGTGCGGCCATGGCCTGGCTGGGCCGGCTTGAACACGACACCCGGCCCGCCGCGGGTTAGCGCGACACATTGCCCAGCGCCTCCAGCCGCGCCGCCGACACGATTTCAATACGCCGGTAGCGCAGCGCGATCGCGCCCTGCGCCACCATGGCCTTGAGCTCCACCGACAGCGTCTGCCGGCTGACGCCCAGCATCATGGCCAGCGCTTCCTGCGACACCGGCACCACCGGCCGCGCCTTCAGCGCCAGCGTGGCGTCGCCGCGCGCCAGCAGCAGCAGGCGGCGCGCCACGCGCGCGCGAGTCGAACGCAGCGCCGCGTCTTCCACCATGCCGTAAAGCGAGCGCACGCGTGCCGCCAGCAGCCCCGCAATCGCCCGCGCAAAAGGCGCGCCCTCCATGAGCGCGACAAAGGCCGCCTGCGGCACCACGAGCACCTCGGCCGCCGACATCGCCGTGGCATCGTGGGTGCGCGGTTCGCCGTCCATCAAGGAGATTTCGCCTATCCAGTTGCCGGCCTCCAGCACCACCAGGATGGCCTCGCGCCCGTCTTCGCGCAGCGAAGAGATCTTCAGCATTCCGCCCAGCAGACCGTAAAAGCCGCCCGGCGCATCGCCCTGGCGGAACAACATCTCGCCGGGCCGCAGGCGCAGCACCTCGGCCGAGCCCAGCAGCGCCTCCCGGTCCGCCAGCGGCAGCGCGCCAAACCAGGGATTGGCCGACATGCGCGCCATGGGCGAGAGCGGGGGAAGTGTCGCGGGAACGATAGGCATGCGGCCAATTGTCAAATTTTTGACAGTTCCACGTCAAGCACAGACGTATCGTGCACCTGAGCTCATTAAAACCATTACTCCCGGAGACAAACCCCATGCACATCCCTTCCCTCAAAGAAGTCGTCAGCGCCGAAGAGTGGCAACTGCGTTGCGACCTCGCCGCCTGCTACCGCCTGGCCGCGCTCTACGGCTGGAGCGACCTGGTCTTCACCCACATCAGCGCCAAGCTGCCCGAATCGGTTTCGGGCGCCGGCAACCACCATTTCCTGATCAACCCCTACGGCCTGATGTTCGACGAGATCACCGCGTCCAGCCTGGTCAAGGTCGACGGCCAGTGCAACAAGGTGATTGACTCCCCGTTTCCCGTCAACCCGGCCGGCTTCGTGATCCACAGCGCGGTGCACGAGGCACGCGCCGATGCCGGCTGCGTGCTGCACACCCACACGCGCGCCGGCGTGGCTGTCAGCGCCCAGCAGTGCGGCGTGATGCCCATCAGCCAGCAGTCCACCTTTGTGCTGGCCTCGCTGGCCTATCACGCCTACGAAGGCGTGGCTTTCCGCGACGACGAAAAGCCGCGCCTGCAGGCCGACCTGGGCAATGCCAACTTTTTGATGCTGCGCAACCACGGCCTGCTGGTCGTGGGCAAGACGATTGCCGACGCTTTTCTGAGCATGTACACCTTCGAGAACACCTGCCGCATCCAGCTCGACGCCCAGGCCGGCGGCCCGCTGACCGAGGTCAACCCGCTGATCGTCAAGGGCGTGGCCGAGGCCATGCGTGTGCAGACAGGCGGCATGGGCGGGGCGTTCGTCTGGCCCTCGCTGATCCGCAAGCTCGACAAACTCGACGAAAGCTACAAGTCATGAGCGGCTCACCCGTCGTCGCGCAGCTGCTGGTCGCGGCGCTCGCGCTGGTCATGCTGGGCCTGGGCCTGACGCTCAAGGTCGAAGACTTCACGCGCCTGCTCAAATACCCCAAGGCCGTGATCGTGGCGCTGGTGCTGCAGGTCATCGTGCTGCCTGTGGCCTGTTACGCCATCATCGTGCTGCTGAATGTGCCGCCGCTGTTTGCCGTGGGCCTGATGCTGCTGGCGGCCTCGCCGGGCGGCATTTCGGCCAACCTGTTCAGCCACCTGTTCGGCGGCAACGTCGCGATGAACATCTCGCTGACCGCCATCAACACCCTGCTGTCCATCGTCACCATGCCGGTGATCGCCAACTGGGCCATCAACACCTTCGCCAAGACCGGACAGGTGGTGCCGCTGCAGTTCGGCAAGGTGGTGGAGGTCATCGTCATCGTGCTGGTGCCGGTGGCCGTCGGCATGTGGCTGCGCACCGTCAAGCCGGGCTGGGCCGCGCGCAGCGAGAACCCGACCAAAATCTTCAGCATCATCGTGCTGGTGGTGGTGGCCGTGGGCGCTGTCGTCAAGGAATGGCAGGCGCTCAGCGGCGGCTTCGCGGCCATAGGCCCGGCCGTGCTGGCCTTCAACCTCGTGAGCCTGCTGGCCGGTTATTACGTGGCTCGGGCGACCGGGCTGGACAAGCCGATTTCCACCGCCATCAGCTATGAAATCGGCATCCACAACGCGACGCTGGCGATCTTCATCGCGCTGGCCGTGCTGAACAACTTCCAGCTGGCCCTGCCCGCGGCAATTTACTCCTTCAGCATGTACGTCACGGCCACGCTGTTCGGCTTGCTGGTGCTCAAGCGGCAGGGTGCGCCGGTCGCCGCGGCCCAGGCCCAGCCGTAAAAGTCAGGCGCTCACCACAGTCAGCACAGGGTGCGGCTGCGTGGCGCCGGGCGGGTGCGGCGGCTCGTCGCCTTCGTCCACCGTCAGTTCCTTGCGGATCATCTGCACGTCGCCGAAGATGGTGGCAAAGGCCACGTCCTTGGCGTCGCGCCCGGTGCCGACGCGCACGAGGCGGTCTATGGGCGCCATGCGCGTCGGGTCGAAGATCACCCAGCGCCCTTCCAGCCAGGCCTCGAAGACCGCGTGGAAATCCTGCGGAGGCTCCTCGAAATGCACATAGCCCACCACCAGCCGCGCCGGGATGTTGAGGGCGCGGCACATCGTGATGCCCAGGTGCGCGAAGTCTCGGCACACGCCCGCGCGCTGCACGAACACCTCTTGCGCCGTGGTCGTGGAATTGCTGAAGCCCGGCAGGTAGCCGATCGATTCGTGGATCCAGCCCTCGATCGCGCGCACCCGGCCTATGCCGGGCGGCAGCTGGCCGAACAGCTGCTGCGCCGCGCGGCTCATGACGTCGGACTCGCAATAGCGGCTGGGCATCAGGTAGCGCAGCACATCGTCCGGCACGCCGGTCACCGGCGTTTCGTCCAGGTGCAGCGGGACGGGCGCCGGGTGCAGCTCCACCCTCGCGCAGTAATTGATGGATAGCCGGCCCCTGGGTGCATCGAGGCGTATGAAGCGGTTGCCGCTGCGTTCGTCGCAGAAGTTGCGCACTTTCATGCTGGGCGTGATGGTCAGGCGCTCCTCCACCACATGATGGCCTTCATGAAAAGCCGTCTCGATGTTGAACAGGAAGTGCGCTGGGCTACCGACTTCGTATTCCAGCAGGGATTCAATCCGGGCGGTGTGCATGGGGTGGGGTGTGGGAGCCGTCAAAGGCGGGTGCGGTGGTCGGGGCTGCCGCGTCCCGGCTTGGTGAACCAGTTCTGGCAGGTCACAAAAACAATGCGCGCGGCGCGCTCCAGCACGTCGGCGGAAGGCGCGGCGCGGCGGCGTGCGCGCAGGCGGTTCACCAGCAGGAATTCGGCGATGCTGGCCTGAAACGTGATCTTGCGTTTGGCGACCGCTTCAGGCGGCTGCGCCACCGCCGGTGCGCGCAGCCCCGACCACGGCTGGAACAGCCGTTGCCGGAACCGCGACACCATCGATGGCGGCGCGGGGGCACGATCCGCCTTTTGCAACGTCATCTACTTCAGCACCTTGTTCGCCGCACCCACGCCCAGCGCCGCCAGGAGCAGGAAGATGACGGCCAGGATCAGGAACAGCCCGAACAGGATCTTGGCAATGCCGGCGGCGCCCGCCGCCACGCCGCCGAAGCCCAGGGCACCGGCAATCAGTGAAATCAGCGCAAAAATAATCGCGTACTTGAGCATTTCGGCCTCCTGTGGAAGGTGTCGGGGTCCGGCCCATGCGCAAACGGCACGCGGCCCGGGGACCCGGGTTGTGCGCCGCGACGAAAGCGTCGCAGTGAGTCCCCATGCTAAAAGTGCATGGCCGGCCGGCCCATCAGCAGCGCCCGCTTGCCGCTGTAGGACAAGGACGCGGCTCCCCGAGTCGCTATTCTTTTGCTAGCGCGGCGACCCGACTGCGCGAGGCCGTGCGAGGATCACTTGCCGAACAGGCTGCGGAAGCCGTCGCCCACGCGGTCGCCCAGGTTGGCGCCGGCGCCGGTACCCACGCCGGGCAGCAGGGCCGTGCCTATGGCCGCGCCCAGCAGGGCCGAGCGCGACAGCGTGACCTCGGGGTTGTCCAGCGTGCCGCCCACCGTCAGGGGCACGCCCACCGCGCCGCCTATGGCGTTGCCCAACTTGCTGTCGCCCGCCACGTTCACGCTGACACGGCCGCTCAGCGCCTTGGCCGGCGAGATGGCGACATTGCCGGTCGCGCTCAGCGCACCCGAACTCGCCACCAGGTTGGTCAGCTGCGCCGACTTGCCCTGCGTGCTCACCTGGCCGGCCAGGGTGTCCAGCTGCGTCTGGCCGCCGCGGCTCAGGCCTATGGTCCTGACCGCCTTGGCCAGGTCCAAGCCATTGAGCACGGCGTTGCGCACGGTGAAGGTCGTCTGGGTCTGCAGCGCATCGACCAGCGCGCCCGTGGTCGCGGCACGTGAACTGAGCGTGGTGTCGGCCTCGAGCTTGCCGGTCAGCGACTTGCTGGGCGCGGTCAACGCCGCCACCTCGACATCGCGGGTCTGCAACTTGCCGTGCAGCATCAGCTCTTCACCGGGGCGCGCGGCGGAACCCGATGGCACCTTCTTCAAGCCCAGCTTGCCTTCCACCTTGCCCCCGCCCACGTCGATGCGCAGGCCCCATTCGTCGCCGGCGGCGGCGCCCGGCGCTGCGGGCTTTGCCTCCTCCCGCTTGAGGCTGGCTTCCAGGCCCTGCAGGTTGCCCTTGAGCAGCTTGAGCGCCACGCTGTCGGGCAGGCCGTCGTCGCCAAAGCGGGCGTCGGCCTGCACCGTGGTGGGCGCGCCCGCGGCGCTGATCCAGGTCACCTCGTCCAATACCGTGCGGCGCGGCAGCCAGTCAAGCTGCGCGGTCTGCGGCTGCCCGGCCGGGGTCTGCGCGGGCGCGGCGGCCGCCGCGGGTTTCTTCTTTTGCAACAGCAGCAGCACAGCGTCAATGCCCTGCTGCGGCAGCACCGCCCGGCGCACCAGCAAGGTTGACACCACCAGCCGCCCTTGCAGCAGCGGTTGCCACTGCGGCCGCACCTCCACGCGTTCGATGGTGATGGCCGGCTTGCTCTGCACCGAAATGCCGCTGAGCGCCACCGCCGGCAGCGGCCAGACGTCCACGGCGACGCGGTCCAGCGCCACCGGCACGCCCAGCGCGGCGGTGGCCTCGCGCTCCATTCGCTGTCTGAAGCCGTCGGTGCTCACCCAGCGGTGCAGCGTGAACGCCACCACCGCCAGCACCACCATCAAGCCCAGCGCCAGGAACACCACCCATTTGAAAACTTTTGCCATGCGGCTATTGTGGCCTGCGCGCGGCACGCTCCCGCAGCAAAAACCCGCCGATCCGGCTAGCATCGGGGGCTGTGCGACATTCCCGCCACAGTCCGCCACCCACCACAAAGGATGAGACACCATGAAGCTTTATTACTCCCCCGGCGCCTGCTCCCTCGCCCCGCACATCACGCTGCATGAGTCCGGCCTGAAATTCGAACACGTGCTGGCGCCCACCAAGACCCACCAGCTGGAAGACGGCACCGATTACTACACCATCAACCCGCTCGGTTACGTGCCCCTGCTCGAGCTCGACGACGGCACGCGCATCGCCGAAGGCCCGGCCATCGTCCAGTACATCGCCGACCAGGTGCCGGAGAAAAAACTCGCGCCGGCCAACGGCACGCTGGAGCGCTACAAGCTGCAGTCCTGGCTGACCTTCATCGGAATGGAGCTACACCGCGGTTTCACCCCGCTGTTCAATGCCGCCACGCCGGCCGACTACAAGACCATCGTTGTCGACAAGGTGCTGTCGCGCCTCAAGTGGGTGGAGGGGCAGCTTGGTGGCAAGCAGTACCTGATGGGTGATGTCTTTAGTGTTGCCGATCCTTATCTGTTTGCTGTTACCGGGTGGGCGCCTCGGGTTGGGGTGGATATTTCGGGGTTTTCGAATATTGCTGCTTTTCGGGAGCGCGTTGCTGCGCGGCCTGCTGTGCAGGCGGCTATGAAACACGAAGGGCTGCTTAAATAATTTTTAGCGTCTCGGACGCTGATGGTGGTTTGCGTTCCGGGGCCGGGGGTTGCCCGGCGGCAACTCACTTTTCTTTTGCTTCGCCAAAAGCAAAGTAAGCAAAAGAAAAGGCGACCCGCAGTCTGGCTCCCCTGCGCTTCGCTACGGGGCAACCTGCGGTGCTCGAGCCAAGCGGGGTCTGGCTAAACTCGCCTTCGGCTCAAACAACGCCAGCCCTGATCCGCTTGTCTCTGCGCTCCTCGGCCCAGCCAGGACGGGGCAATCGGGAGCGGGGACAGGGCACTGGTCGGTAGCATGAAATGAGCAACCTGTGTTGGGCAGGCCAATCAAAACAGGGCCAAACTGGCCCTGTTTTTCATTCAGCCCCCATTCAGGACCTTTCCATGCCCACCTTATTCGACTCCAACAAAGCCGGTGACCTTGTCCTTGCCAACCGCATTGTCATGGCGCCGCTCACGCGCAACCGTTCACCTAACGCCGTGCCGCCGGCTATCGCCCGGACTTATTACGCCCAGCGCGCCAGCGCCGGCCTGCTGATCACCGAGGCCACCGCCGTCAGCCACCAGGGCCAGGGCTATGCCGACGTGCCCGGCCTATACGGCAGCGAGCAGCTGGACGGCTGGAAAAAAGTCACCCATGCCGTGCATGAAAGAGGCGGCAAGATCGTTGTGCAGCTGTGGCATGTGGGCCGTGTTTCGCATACCAAGCTGCAACCCAATGGCGGCAAGCCGGTCGCGCCTTCGGCCATCACCGCCAAGACCAAGACGGTGCTGATCGAAAACGGCGTCCCGACCTTTGTGGAAACCTCCGAGCCGCGCGCGCTTGATCTCGGCGAAATCCCCGGCATCGTGCACACTTTCGCGGCAGCGGCGCGCAACGCCGTCGAGACCGCCGGCTTTGACGGCGTGGAAATTCACGGCGCCAACGGCTACCTGCTCGACCAGTTCCTCAAGGATGGCAGCAACCAGCGCCGCGACGACTACGGCGGCAGTATCGAAAACCGCGCACGCCTGCTGCTGGAAGTCACTCGCGCCGTGACCGACGCGGTGGGCGGCGGCCGCACCGGCATACGCCTGTCGCCCGTCACCCCGGCCAACGACGTGCACGACAGCAAGCCGCAAGCCCTGTTTGAATACGTGATCAAGCAACTCGCCGGCCTGAACCTGGCTTACGTCCACGTCATCGAAGGCGCGACCGGCGGCCCGCGTGAACTCGATGACCGGCCCTTCGACTACCCAGCGCTCAAAGCCGCCTACCGCAAGGCCGGCGGCAAGGGCGCCTGGATGGTCAACAACGGCTATGACCAGGAACTCGCGGAAAAAGCCGTAGCCGACGGCGCCGACCTCATCGCCTTCGGCAAGCCCTACATCGCCAACCCCGACCTGGTGGAGCGCTTGCGCGCCAACGCGCCGCTCAACACGCCCGACAAGAACACCTTCTACGGCGGCGGCGAAAAAGGCTATACCGACTATCCAGCGCTGTCGGCCTGATCGCCGCGGGCGTTCACTGCAAAAGGGCTGCCGGATTTCCCCGCAGCCCTTTTCTTTTTAGCGTTTGGCCAGCCGCAAGCCGTGCAGCGCGGCCTCCTGCGGGTCCGGCGCCAGCGTCACCGCGCTGACCACCGCCACGCCGTCCACGCCGCAGGCCATCACGCCAGGCACCAGCGCCAGCGAGATCCCGCCTATCGCCACCACCGGGTAAGGTGCCGCATCCTGCGCCCAGGCTTTCAGGCGCTCCAGCCCCACCGGTTCATAAGGCATGACCTTGAGCGTCGTCGGGTAGATGGGGCCTATCGCGAGATAGGACGGCTTCACCGCCTTGGCCCGCGCCAGTTCGGCCGGCGTGTGCGTGCTCAGTCCCAGACGTATGCCCGCTTCACGCAGGGCCGTGATATCGGCCGTGTCCAGGTCTTCCTGGCCCAGGTGCACGCCGTAGGCACCGGCTTCCAGTGCCAGTTGCCAGTGGTCGTTGATAAACACCTGCGCGCCCGGCACGTCGCGCCCGGCCGCCACGGCGGTGCGAACTTCCCAGGCGATCTCTTCCGCGTCGTGGTCCGCCGCCTTGATGCGCAACTGGATTGTGCGCACGCCCCAGCCCAGCAGGCGCAGCACCCAGGCGGCGTCGGGCACGACGGGGTAAAAGCCTATGGGGTCGGTGAGGGGGGCAAAAGGGGCTGGATTCATGAGGCTTGCTCCGGTTTTAACTCCTTCCCCCTCTGGGGGAAGGTTGGGATGGGGGCTCTGCGAAGGAGAAGCGGGCAGTTGAAGTGATCACGCGCCGCCGGCCCCTACCCCTGCCCTCCCCCAAAGGGGGAGGGGGCAAGAATGTGAGGGCCTCGCAAGGATCAGGGTGCATGCCAAAAAGGAACACCGACTGTCGGTGTCGAGGCCTGCGCCGCCGCACGCTCGGGCATGGGCGTGGACTCATACGCCGCACGGCCGGCTGCCACACCGTCGGCAAAGGCGCGCGCCATGCGCACCGGGTCGCCGGCTTGTGCCACCGCGGTGTTCAGCAGCACGGCGTCAAAGCCCAGCTCCATTACGGCTGCCGCGTGCGAGGGCCGGCCCAGGCCGGCGTCGACCACCAGCACCGCATCGGGCAAACGCCGGCGCATGGTTTCAAGCGCATAAGGGTTCAGCGGCCCACGGCCCGTGCCGATGGGCGCGGCCCAGGGCATCACGGCCGCGCAGCCTGCCGCATGCAGGCGCTGCGCCATCACCAGGTCGTCGGTGGTGTAGGCGAACACGGCAAAGCCTTCTTTCACCAGCGTGGTCGCCGCTTCCAGCGTCGCCACGGTGTCGGGTTGCAGCGTGTAGTCGTCGCCTATGACTTCGAGCTTGATCCAGGGCGTGCCGAAAATCTCGCGCGCCATCTGCGCCAGCGTGACAGCCTCTTCGGCGCTATGGCAGCCCGCCGTGTTGGGCAGGATGCGGCAGTTCATGGCCTGCACGCGCTGCCAGAAACTGTTGCCGCCGCCGCTTTCGGGCTGCAGGCGGCGCAGGCCCACCGTCAGCACCTCGGTGCCGCTGGCGCGCACCGCGTCGCCCAGCACCTGCGGCGAAGGGTAGTGCGAGGTGCCCAGGAAGAAACGGCTGGACAAGGTGACGCCGGCGACGGTCCAGGGGCTGCCGTGGGCGATGGGGGATGCGATGGTGGTGTCCATGGCCTAACCTCCGGTGATGGGGGTGACGATGTCTATGCGGTCACCGTCATTCAAGGTGCGATCAGGCCATTGCGGCCGCGGCACAAAGCCGTTGTTGATCGCGCAGGCAAACGCGCCCTGCAGCGGGTAGCCGCGCGCCAGCAGCAAGGCCTGCAAGGTAGGCGCGTCGGTTTGAATGGTTTCGCCGTTCAGCGAGATGTTGATCGTCGTTGTCATGTCACTCATGGTTCTGTCCCAACAGTTGATGGACCAGGTCCTCGACCAGCGCCGGCGCGCACAGGTAGCCGTGGCGGTACAGGCCATTGATGTGCCACACGCCGTGCCGCTGCGCAATCGTGGGCCTGTGGTCGTCCAGCGCCGGGCGCAAGGCCGCCGCCAGGCGTAACACACGCGCCTCGCCAAAAGCCGGGTGCAGGCTGTGCAGCGCGCTGCCCAGCTCCAGCGTGGAGCGCAAGGTCACCGGCCCGGTGTCTTCCGATTCAAGTTCCGTCGCGCCGACCACGAACTGGTGATGGGGGCGCGGCGCCACGTAGAGCTGGTAGCGCGGGTGCATGAGGCGTATCGGGCGCTGCAGGCTCACGCCCGCGCATTCAACGGTCAGCACCTCGCCGCGCACGCCGCGCAGTTGCGGCCAGCTTTCCCTGGCACCCACACCGCGCGCATCGACCGCGACATCCACGCCGTAGGTCCGCCCCGCGCACTCGATGTGATCGTCTTCCACGGCGTCGACCGCCACGCCTTCAAGCCACGTGCCGCCCAGCCGGTCTATCTCCACCGCGAGCGCGGCCATCCACTGGTCGTTGGCCAGCTGGCCCTCGCCGTCCAGCAGCAGGCCGTTGCCAAAGCGCCCGGCCAGCGCCGGCTCGGCACGGGCCAGCGCGGCCGCGTCCAGCGTGTGCACCTGCGCGCGCACGGCCTCGGGCAGCTTGTGCTGCAACAAACCAGCGAAATGCGACAGTGAACTCTGGTCGGGCGCATGCGCCACGACCAGCGTCCCCTCATGGCGGAAATACACCGGCAGGCCCGCATCGGCCAGCTCGCCTATCCACAGCGGCCACAGCTGCATGGAGCGCTGGCCCAGCGCGAACACGGCGTCGTCGGACACGGCGAGTTCGGCCAGCGGCGACAGCATGGCCGCCGCCGTCATCGACGCCGTGGCGACGTCGCCGCGCGCCCGCGCATCGAACAGGCTCACGCGGCAGCCGGCGCGCAGCAGGCGCCAGGCCAGCGTGCGGCCGGCCAGGCCCGCGCCTGCGATGCCGATGTGGAGTGCGCTCATGGTTTTACTCCCTCCCCCGCTGGGGGAGGGTTGGGGTGGGGGCCAGCGGCATGTCAACCATAAAAATCCATCAAACTCGGGGAGCTCTCACCCTAACCCGCTCCCAGAGGGAGAGGGAATAAGAGGGGCCATTTCATCAAGAATAAATCTCGCTGCCGCCTTCGCGGAACTCCTTGGCTTTTTCCTCGAAGCCGGTCGCGATCTGCTTGATTGGAATCGTCCCGGCCGCAGGCGCCAGCGTGGTGGTGGCCGGGTTGAGGCGCGCGAACTCGCGCACCTCCTGCGAGATTTTCATCGAGCAGAACTTCGGCCCGCACATGGAGCAGAAATGCGCGACCTTGGCGTTCTCTTTCGGCAGCGTTTCGTCATGGTAGGCCATGGCCGTGTCGGGGTCTATCGCCAGGCGGAACTGGTCTTCCCAGCGGAACTCGAAGCGCGCCTTGGAGACCGCGTTGTCCCACATCTGCGCGCCCGGGTAGCCCTTGGCCAGGTCGCCCGCGTGCGCGGCGATCTTGTAGGCGATCAGGCCCTGCTTCACGTCGTCGCGGTTCGGCAAGCCCAGGTGTTCCTTGGGCGTCACGTAGCACAGCATGGCCGTGCCGTACCAGCCGATGTTGGCCGCGCCCATGGCCGAGGAGATGTGGTCGTAGCCCGGCGAAATGTCGGTGATCAGCGGGCCCAGCGTGTAGAAAGGCGCTTCGAAACAGGCCTCGAGCTGCTTGTCGACGTTTTCCTTCACCAGCTGCAGCGGCACGTGGCCGGGGCCCTCGATCATCACCTGCACGTCGTGCTTCCAGGCGATCTGCGTGAGCTCGCCCAGCGTGTGCAGCTCGGCGAACTGCGCCTCGTCATTCGCGTCGGCGATAGAGCCGGGGCGCAGGCCGTCGCCCAGCGAGAAGCACACGTCATACGCCTTCATGATCTCGCAGATCTCGTCAAAGCGCTCGTACAAAAAGCTCTCCTTGTGGTGCGACAGGCACCACTTGGCCATGATGGAGCCGCCGCGCGAGACGATGCCGGTCAGGCGGTTTGCCGTGAGCGGCACATAGGCCAGGCGCACGCCGGCATGGATGGTGAAGTAGTCCACGCCCTGCTCGGCCTGCTCGATCAGTGTGTCACGGAAGATTTCCCAGGTCAGGTCCTCGGCCTTGCCGTTGACTTTCTCGAGTGCCTGGTAGATCGGCACCGTGCCGATGGGCACCGGCGAGTTGCGCAGAATCCATTCGCGGGTTTCATGGATGTTCTCGCCGGTCGAGAGGTCCATCACGGTGTCGGCGCCCCAGCGGATCGACCAGACCAGCTTGTCGACTTCTTCCTCAATGCTCGACGTGACCGCCGAGTTTCCGATGTTGGCATTGACCTTGATCAGGAAGTTGCGGCCGATGATCATCGGCTCGCTCTCGGGGTGGTTGATGTTGTTCGGGATGACGGCGCGGCCGCGGGCCACCTCGTCGCGCACGAATTCGGCGGTGATCTGCTCCGGAATCGCGGCATTGAAGGAATGCCCTTTTTTCGGCATGCGCTCGGTCGCCAGGCGTTCGGCCAGCTGCGCGCGCACCAGGTTTTCGCGCACCGCGATGTATTCCATCTCGGGGGTGATGATGCCTTTGCGCGCGTAATGCATTTGCGACACGTTGGCGCCCGCCTTGGCGCGGCGCGGCACGGGCGCATGCGCCATGCGCAGCGCGGCCAGCGCCGGGTCGTTCAGGCGTTCGCGGCCGTAGGCGCTGCTGATGCCGGGCAGGGCCTCGGTGTCCTGGCGCTCGTTGATCCAGGCGCCGCGCAGCGGCGGCAGGCCGCGCGTGATGTCGATCGGAGAAGCCGGGTCGGTGTAGACGCCCGATGCGTCGTACAGGCGCAGGGGAGGGTTGGCCTCGCGGCGCGGCTCACCGGCGCCTTCGTGCACCAGGGTGTCGGTCAGCGTGACCTCGCGAAAGGGGACGCGGATGTCGGGGCGCGAGCCTTCGATGTAGATCTTCTTCGAGCCGGGAAACGGCGCGCGCGTGATGCGGCTCGTGAGGTCTTGGGTGTCAACGGTGAGTCGGGTTTTGGCCATGTGGTTCTCCAGGAGGTGGGGTGCCTGCTGGGGAGCCGGGAGGTCCATGGGCGGCGTCTGGGAGTGCCGCTACGGAGTGCCGGAGCCAATTGCGTTGTTCCCTACGCGGGGATGACCCCGATCAGGTTCAGCGGGTCTCGCATACTGCGATCTCAGCCTCGATACTCCTTACGGAAATCTTGGCACCCCGACAAGCTAGGGCCATTGTATGCATCCACGCCTTTCGTGGCAACGGCAGCCATCAAGAGCCGGCTCTAGGGCAGGTTTTCCCTGAAGATGACTTGGCTTCGTACGGCGTCGACACCGCTCATCACATCGCGCCCATCACGCAGGTTGGTGAACATGCGCACGCAGCTCATCATGGCCGACTGCGGGCTTTGGGTGATCACCGCGTCCATGCTGCCGTCTATCAGCATGGCGCGCGTGTCGGGCGTAAGGCCGTGGCCTATGAAGACCACCTTGTGCTCGCGCCCCATTTCCTTGAGCGCGCGCGCCACGCCGTCCGAGGCGCCGCCGATGTTGTAAATGCCCGCGAGGTCCGGGTATTGCTCCAGCAGCGTGCGCGTCTGCTGGTAATTTTTCTGCGCGTCGTCCTGCCCTTCGCGCAGGCCCACCACCTGCAGCGTCGGGAACATCTCCTCGATCACGTGCAGGAAGCCGGCCTCGCGCTCCTCATGCGCGCGATAGCTGAGCGAGCCGGCGATCAGCGCCACCTTGCCGCCCCGCGCCCCGGGCGCGATGAAGCGGCCCACCAGGTAGCCGGCCGTGCGCCCGGCCGCGCGGTTGTCCAGGCCCACATAGCCTGCGCGCTGCGAACCCGAGAGGTCCGAGATCAGCGTGATGGCCGGCACGCCTTTTTCGGCGAGTTCGCTGACGGCCTCGCGCACCGCCGGGTGCTCCAGCGCCATGAAGGCGATGCCGTCGCTGCGCTTGCCCTGCTGCTGCAGGCTGGCAGCCAGTTGCTGCGGGTTGAAGCTTTCAAACAGCTCGGTGCGGCATTTCACGTTGAAGGGCGTCAGGTGTTCCTGCGAGTAGCCCACCGTGTCGCCCAGCATGCGGATAAAACGGTTGCTGCCGTCGGGCAACAGAAACGTCAGCCGCATGGGCGGCGCCGCCAGCGCGGCATACAGCCCCGTCTCGGGCAGGTAGTCCATCTCGGCCGCGGCCTTGAGCACCTTCTGCGCGGTGGCCCCGCGCACGCCGGGACGCTGGTTCAGCACCCGGTCTACAGTGGCGGTGGAAACGCCGGCGGCGCGCGCGATGTCCACCACGCGCGCCCGCTGCTGCGGCCCCTTCGATCCATCAGGGATAACCCTCATACATCAAAATCCATCATTTTTCTCGTTTGACGATTGAATGCCCTGCACCTATCGTTGCGCTGCATTCACCCAATGATGCATCAAATTGCATCAAAACAAAACTGGAGACAACCATGACCGAAGTCACCCGCCGCAGCGTGCTGCGCACCCTGTCCGCAGCCTCCGCCGCCGGCATCGCCGCCGCCCTGCCCTCCGTGGCCCGCGCCGCCGAGTTCTCCTACAAGTACGGCAACAACCTGCCCGTCACCCATCCGCTCAACATCCGCGCCCAGCAGGCCGCCGACCGCATCCTGAAAGAAAGCAACGGCCGCGTCGAGATCAAGATCTTCCCGAACAACCAGCTGGGCGGTGACACCGACATGCTGGCCCAGGTGCGCTCCGGCGGCATCGAGTTCTTCACACCGTCCGCGCTGGTCATCGCCACGCTGGTGCCGGTGGCCGCCATCAACGCCGTGGGGTTTGCCTTCAGCGACTACAACCAGGTCTGGGGCGCCATGGACGGCAAGCTGGGCGCGCACGTGCGCGAAGCCATCAGCAAGAGCCGTCTCTATGCGTTTGAAAAGATGTGGGACAACGGATTCCGCCAGACCACCAGCAGCAAGGCGCCGGTCACCACGGCGAAAGACATGGACGGCCTGAAGATACGCGTGCCCGTGAGCCCGCTGTCGATCTCCATGTTCAAGGGCCTGGGTGCCGCGCCGGCCAGCCTGCAGTTCAGCGAGGTGTATTCCTCGCTGCAGACCAAGATCGTCGACGCGCAGGAAAACCCGCTGCCCATCATCCAGGTCGCCAAGTTGTATGAAGTGCAGAAGTTCTGCTCGCTGACCAACCACATCTGGGACGGCTACTGGTTCATCGCCAACGGCCGCGCCTGGGACAAGCTGCCCGCCGACCTCAAGACCATCGTGGCCCGCGCCATCAACGAAGCCGGCCTGCAACAGCGCGACGACATCAAAAAGCTCAACGAAACCGTGGTGGCCGATTTGCAGTCCAAGGGCCTCACCATCAACCGCCCGACGGCCGACAGTTTCCGCGCCAAGCTACGCGAAGCGGGGTTCTATGGCGAGTGGAAAGAGCGTTTTGGGGGTGAGGCCTGGGGGCTGCTGGAGCAATCAGTCGGCAAGCTCGCGTAAGCAGTTCTCCCCTCTCTTACTCCCTCCCCCGCTGGGGGAGGGCGGGGGTGGGGGCCAGCGGCGCTTGAGCAAGCGCTTCTTCCAAGGCCGCAAGCCCCCATCCCCACCTTCCCCCAGCGGGGGAAGGTGTAAAACCAGCAGCCCCAGTCCCCTCGCCTTCTCCCGGAGTTTGACCGCATGTCCCACATCCCTACCGAGCCATCTCCAGGCGCCCCACCCGCCAACGCACTGAGTAGCCTCGCGCACAAGGCAGATCGCGGCCTGGGCTTTGTGGTGGAATCCATCGCCGCCACCCTGGTGCTGGCCGAGATCTTTGTGCTGTTCGCCGGCGTGGTCTCGCGCTACGTTTTTCATGCGCCGCTGGTCTGGTCGGACGAACTGGCCTCCATCATGTTTTTGTGGCTGTCCATGCTGGGTGCCGTCGTCGCGCTGCGCCGCGGCGAGCACATGCGCATGACGGCGCTGGTCAACAACGTCAAGCCGCATACTCGCGCGCTGCTAGACACCCTGGCGATCACCGCATCGATCGCCTTCCTGGTGCTGGTGATCTACCCGGCCTCGGAATACGCTTATGAAGAGAGCTTCATCGTCACCGCGGCCATGGAAGTCAACAACGCCTGGCGCGCCTCGGCCATCCCCATCGGCATGGCGCTGATGGTCATCGTGGCGGTGCTGCGCCTCTTGCGCATCAGCACCTTCAAGCAGACCGGCATCGCGCTGGCCGGCACAGCCGCCGTGGTCTTGCTGTTCTGGTTCGCGCAGCCGCTGCTGCAGCCGCTGGGCAAACTCAACCTGATCCTCTTTTTTGTGGCCGTCGTCGCCGGCACCGTGCTGTCCGGCGTGCCGATTGCCTTCTCTTTCGCGCTGGCCACCTTCGGCTACCTCGCGCTCACGACGTCCACCCCGCTGCTGGTCATGGTCGGCCGCATGGACGAAGGCATGTCGCACATGATTTTGCTGGCGGTGCCGCTGTTCATCTTCCTGGGCGCGCTGATCGAGATGACCGGCATGGCCAAGGCCATGATCCAGTTCCTG
Organism: Polaromonas sp. P1_G1; assembly: GCF_056405595.1. Lineage (NCBI taxonomy): Bacteria > Pseudomonadati > Pseudomonadota > Betaproteobacteria > Burkholderiales > Comamonadaceae > Polaromonas > Polaromonas sp. P1_G1. Next base: position 14,203 of record NZ_JBFUBU010000017.1, on the reverse strand, counting down.
GCCAGCCTGCTGGGCCATGTGCGCGGCGGCCTCAGCTATGTGCTGATAGGCGCGATGTATCTGGTCTCCGGCATCTCGGGCTCCAAGATCGCCGACATGGCGGCCATCGCACCCGTGCTGTTTCCCGAGATGAAAAAGCGCGGCGCCAAGCCCGGCGACCTGGTGGCCCTGCTGTCGGCCACCGGCGCGCAAACCGAAACGATTCCGCCCTCCATCGTGCTGATCACCATAGGCTCGGTCACCGGCGTGTCGATTGCCGCGCTGTTCACCGGTGGCCTGCTGCCGGCCGTGGTGCTGGGCGCGGCGCTGTGCACCGTCGTCTGGTGGCGCTACCGCCATGAAGACCTGAGCGGCGTCGCGCGCCACAGCAAGCGCGAAATCGGCAAGCTGCTGCTGATCGCCCTGCCCGCCATCATCCTGCCTTTTGTGATCCGCGCCGCGGTGGTCGAGGGCGTGGCCACCGCCACCGAGGTGTCCACCATCGGCATCTTCTATTCGGTGCTGGCCGGCCTCTTCCTGTACCGCCAGTTCCCGTGGCGCCGGCTCATGCCCATGCTGATCGAAACCGCATCGCTGACCGGCGCCATCATGTTCATCATCGGCTGCGCCACCGCCACCGCCATGGCCTGGGGCCTCACGCAGTCGGGCTTCTCGCAGGACCTGGCGCGCGTCATGGGCAGCCTGCCCGGCGGCGCCTACGGTTTCCTCGCGGTGTCCATCGTCGCCTTCGTCATCCTGGGCAGCGTGCTCGAGGGCATTCCCGCCATCGTGCTGTTCGGCCCCCTGCTGTTTCCCATCGCCCGCATGGTCGGCGTGCACGACGTGCACTACGCCATGGTGGTGATCTTCGCCATGGGCATAGGCCTGTTCGCGCCGCCCTTCGGTGTCGGCTATTACGGCGCCTGCGCGGTCAGCAAGGTCGACCCTGACGAAGGCATCCCTTACATCTGGGCTTACATGGGCGCGCTGCTCATAGGCCTGGCGCTGGTGGCCGCCGTGCCCTGGTTCTCCACCGGCTTCCTTAAAAACTAAACCCCCTTTCACTGGAGCAAACCATGAGCAAATTTTTTGGCGAGATCCGCCAGCTCGGCTACGTCGTGCCCGACATCGAGGCCGCGATGGACTACTGGAGCAAAACCCTGGGCGTGGGCCCCTGGTTTTACAACCCCAAGGTGCCCATCAAGAACTACAGCTACAGGGGTGAAGCGCACGAGCCGCACAACTCGGTGGCACTGGCCAACTCGGGTTTTGTGCAGGTCGAGCTGATCCAGACACGCAACGACGTGCCTTCCATGTACCGCGACTTCCAGCAAGCCGGCCGCACCGGCCTGCAGCACGTCGCCTACTGGACCAGCGACTATGACGCCGACCTGGCGCGCCTGCTGAAGCAAGGCTTCAAGCCCGTGATGAGCGGCGAAGTCGGCGAAAAAGGCCGCTTCATCTACTTCGACACCGAATACCACCCCGGCACCGTGATCGAGCTCTCCGAAGTCGCCGGCCCCAAGGGCAAGATGTTCGACTTGATACGCGCCTCCTCCGAGAACTGGGACGGTAGCGAGCCGGTGCGGCCCTTCCCCGACCTCAGCAAACTCTGATTCCCCTAAAAAAAGACGCACGCCATGCAAGCCGACCGCTTTGAAGCCACCTACCTGATCGAAACCCCGCTGGCGCCCGAGAAGGTCGCCGAAGTCATGGCGGGCGAACAGTCCTGCGGCACCTTCACGCGCGTCGAAGGCGAGACCGACGAGCTGCGCCTGCGCGCGCGCGCCACGGTCGAGCAGATCGACGAACTCGAATCCGTCAACGCGCCCAGCCTGCCCAACGCCCTGCTCGAACGCAAAGGCCATACCGGCCCCTGGCGGCGCGCGCGCGTGCGCATCTCCTTCCCGGTCGCCAATGTAGGCGCCAACCTGCCGACGCTGGCGGCCACCGTCTCGGGCAATCTTTATGACCTTGGCGAAGCCAGCGGCCTGCGCCTGGAAAGCCTCAAGCTGTCCGCCGGCTACCGCGCCTTCTTCGACATGCCGCATGTCGGCATCGCCGGCACACGCAATGCCACCGGCGTGGCAAGCGGCGCGCTGGTCGGCACCATCATCAAGCCCAACGTCGGTTTCAGCGCCGCGCAGACCGCCGAGCTCGTCGCCCGCCTGTGCGCCGCGGGTGTGGACTTCATCAAGGACGACGAGGTCTGCGCCAACCCGGCCCATGCGCCGCTGAGTGAACGCGTGCCGGCCGTGATGGCCGTGGTGCGGGATCACCAGCAGCGCACCGGCAAGCACGTCATGGTGGCCTTCAACATCACCGACGAAACCGACGCGATGAAACGCCACGCCGACCTGGTCGAACGCGAAGGCGGCAGCTGCGTGATGGCCAGCCTCAACTGGTGCGGTTACTCGGGCATGCAGACGCTGCGCCGCCACACCGGCCTGGCCCTCCACGGCCACCGCAACGGCTATGGCGCGCTATCGCGGCACCCGCTGCTGGGCATGTCCTTCCAGGCCTACCAGACGCTGTGGCGCCTGGCCGGCGTGGACCACATGCACGTGCACGGCCTGCAGGGCAAGTTCTCGCAAGCCGATGAGGAAGTGATAGCCTCCGCGCGCGACTGCTACACACCGTTGACCGCCGGTTTTGACGACCGCGTCATGCCGGCCTTCTCGTCGGGCCAGTGGGCCGGCACCGTGCCCGCGACCTGGGCCGCCATCCAGAGCGACGACCTGCTCTTCATGTCCGGCGGCGGCATACTCGCGCACCCGGGCGGACCCGCGGCCGGCGTGGCCAGCATACGCCAGGCCTGGGAAGCCGCGCGCGCCGGCGTGGCGCTGGCCGAGCATGCGCGCAACGCGCCCGAACTTGCGGCAGCCCTGGCTTTTTTCGGCAAATAAGCGATGGCCTTAAGCGACGGCACTCTCAAAATCGCCTACTACGGCGACGACTTCACGGGCGCCACCGACACCCTGGCCACGGCCGCGCGCGCCGGCCTGCGCAGCCTGCTCTTCCTCGGCCTGCCGACCGATGCGCAGCTGGAACGCGCCGGCACGCTGGACTGCCTGGGCATCGCCGGGGCGGCCCGCGCCATGAACCCTGAAGAAATGCGCGCCGAGCTCGAACCCGTGGGCCGGCTGTTCGCGCGCCTGGGCGCGCCCGTCATGCACTACAAGACCTGCTCGACCTTTGACAGCGCTCCCGAGGTCGGCAGCATAGGCGCTGCCATCCGCATCCTGCGGCCGCATGCCGGCAACGCCTTTGTGCCCATCGTCGGCGGCCAGCCCAACCTGCGGCGCTACTGCGTGTTCGGCAACCTGTTCGCCGGCGCCGGCCCCGCCGTGCACCGCCTGGACCGGCACCCCACCATGAGCCGGCACCCGATCACGCCCATGCACGAGGCCGACCTGCGGCGCCACTTGGCCGCGCAGGGCCTGGCGCAAGTCGCCGGCATCGCCTACCCCGACTACGGCCAGGACGCCGAAGCGCTGGACCGCCAGCTGGCCGGCCTGCTGGCGCGCAAGCCCGACGCGGTGCTGCTGGACGTCGCCGACGACAGCCACCTGGCCACCGTCGGCCGGCTGATCTGGCAACACGCGCAAAAGCAAGGCCTGCTGGCCGCCGGGCCCAGCAGCGTGGTGCAGGCCCTGGCCGCGCACTGGCAATCCGGTGCCGAAGCGGCGCCGCCCCGCATCGCCGCCGCGACCGGCCCGGTGCTGGTGCTCGCCGGCAGCCTGTCGCCCGTGACGGCGCAGCAGGTCCAGGCCGCCAGCTCCTACCGGCAGGTCGCGCTGGACGCCGCCCGCCTCACCGCCGACGCGACCTATGCCGGGCAGATGTCGGACCAGATCGCGGCGCTGCTGGGCCAGGGCCGCCACGTACTGGCCTGCACCGCCGCCGACGGCCAGGCCTGCGACTGGCCGGTGGATGGCCGCGCGCTCGCGCAGGCCAGCGGCGCCCTGCTCAGGCGCGTGCTGCGGGCCGTGCCCCTGCGCCGCCTCGGCATCGCCGGCGGCGACACCTCCAGCCTGGCCGTGCAGGCGCTCAAGGCCTGGGGCCTGTCCTATGCCGCGCAACTCGCGCCCGGCGTCGCCCTGTGCCGGCTGCACAGCGACGAAGCCGCCCTCGACGGACTGGAGATCATGCTCAAGGGCGGGCAGATGGGCGGCGAGGATTTGTTCGAAACCCTGCTGTACGGCACGGCCTGAGCAAGAGGCACGCTGTTCACCAGCGGGGGCCGCGGTCCGGCTTTGCCGGCCGCAAGGCGCCCGTCCCCTGCAAGGGGAGAGGGGGCTACACATAGTGAGCCTCAACAGGGGTGAGCGTTCAAGAAACTTTACAAACCCTCATCGCCTTGGCAACGGCGGGGATACAGAGCACCACCACACTTGCTTTCAACCTGAAGCCAAAAGCCGTATGTCACGGCAGCGGATTTTTCAGGCATCTTCTCCCCTGAAAGGAAGTTCCCATGAAATTCGCATTCAAGCCCTCCGCTTCCCTCAACAGCCTCGTCCTGGCCGGCCTGCTGGCAACGGTGGGCGCCGGCGCCATGGCGCAAACGCCTCCCGCAGCGCCCGTGGGCTCACCGCCCGCAGCCGGCAAACCCGCCGGCCCCCACGGCGAACGCATGGGCCGCCACGACCCCGCCAAGATGCAGGCCATGATCGCCAAGCACCAGGCCGAACTCAAGGCCAAGCTCAAGATCACGCCGGCCCAGGAAGGCGCATGGACCAGCTACACGGCCGCCATGCAGCCGCCCGCCCACGGCGCGCGTCCCACGCCCGAGCAGCGCGCCGAGTTCGACAAGCTGACCACGCCCCAGCGCATCGACAAGATGAAGGAAATGCGCACCCAGCGCATGGCTGAAATGAACGCCGCCATGGACAAGCGCGGCGAGGCCACCAAAACCTTCTACGCCGTGCTGAGCCCCGAGCAGCAAAAAACCTTTGATGCCGAGCACAAGAAGCACGGCCCGCGCGGCGGCCACCGTGAACACGGCGGCATGGCCCTGCAAAAGGGCTAAGCCAACAGCGCGCTGAAGCGCTCTCCCCAAGCCCGCACCGCTAGCCGGTGCGGGCTTTTTTTGTGCCTCATCCCCTTTCGCCGGACGCCGCCCAAAGCCCGCGTAGGACGCTGTCGAATGCCTCTATTTGCGCCCCGCGGCCTGACTAAACTGGGCCCATGAGCGAAGTCCGAAAAGGCCAGGCACCGGCCGTCCTGTCGCGCGAAGCGTTCCACGAACGCTTCATGCAGTCTTTTGTGGACCCGGCCTTTCGCGCGGAAGATGAAGCCCTCGCGCGGCTCGAATCGCTGGCCTGGGATGCGTACAAGGAAGGCCGCAAAGCGCCCCACACGCGCAAGGCCGGCGAGGGTTTCGCCGACCCTGATTACGACCTGTCGACCGAATGGCTGGAAACCCGCGCGCGCCTGCAGAAGACGCAGGCTGTATGGGAAAACCCCGCCACGCTGTCCCGCGTGCTGCTGATCTGCGGTTCGGCCCGCAACGACGGCACCTGCCCCGGTGAGATCTCCAAGACCTGGCGCCTGCTCAACACCGCCAAAACCGCGCTGGAAGGCGCGGGCATGCACGCCGACGTGCTAGATCTGAGCCTGCTCAGTTCCGATTACCAGCTGCGCATCCATCCCTGCAAGGGTTGCGTCTCCACCGCCATGCCTTTATGCCACTGGCCCTGCAGCTGCTACCCCAACCACGCACTGGGGCAGACCGGCGACTGGATGGCCGAGATCTACGAACGCTGGACGGCCGCGCACGGCGTCCTGATCCTCACGCCGGTGTACTGGTACCAGGCGCCCAGCCCGCTCAAGCTCATGATGGACCGCCTGGTCTGCGCCGACGGCGGCAATCCCGACCCCACCAGCACCCATGGCAAAAAACCCGAAGAAGCCAAGGCGCTCGAGATGAAGGGCTGGGACTACCCCAAACACCTGGCCGGCCGCGCCTACGGCCTGGTGGTGCACGGCGACGTCGCCGGCATCGAGGGCACGCGGCGCGGCCTCAGCGACTGGCTGGACTGGATGGGTTTGATAGACGCCGGCAGCCAGGCCCGGCTGGACCGCTACATCGGCTACTACGAACCCTATGCCACCAGCCACGACACGCTGGACGCCGACAAGGCCGTGCTGGCCGAAGTGCGCAACGCGGCCAGCGCGGTGGCCGGCGCTGTCAAGGCGCTGCGCGCCGGCACGCTGTTGCAGCCCGACAAGGATTTTCCGCAGCCGCGGCCCAAATAAAAGGAGCAGCAAAAAGCCGGGCCGCGGGACATGCCCGCGCCCGGCTGTGAGGCTTTGAAGATCTGGGCCGAACCGCCCGCGAACGGGCGGCCGGCCTCAAGCCAAGTCTTTAGTGGGCGCCGCCACTGACGCCCGCGCCACCCTGGACACTGCCCTGCACGCCGCCCTGGAGGCTGCCTGCCGCACTGCCCACACCGTTACTCACGCCGTTGTAGGTGCGCCGGGCGCCGCTCTTCACGGCGTTGCCTGTGCGGGCTGCCGCGCGTCCTGTCGCACGTGCGGTGTCGTCCACCGCACCGGAGACATTGGCACCCGCGCCTGCGCCTACTCCTGCGCCCACACGGCCGCCGGCCGTACCGGAGCCGCTGTCGCCGCCGCCGGTTGCGTTCGCGCGAGTCGAGGCGTCAATATTGGCGTTCTGGCCGGCATTGACGCCCAGGTTCACACCCAGGCCGGCATTGGCGTTGCCGGCGGTCCTGTTGCCACTCACACCGGCACCGGCGCCGGCGCCTACACCCACACCGACCCCCAGGCTTTGCGCGAAGGCGCCAGGAGCGGCCAGCGCAGCCGCCAGGGTCAGCGCCACGGCGCCGGGAATCGAGCGAATCAAGAATTTGGACATTTCAATCTCCTTCAAAAAACGATGGCGTTGCCCCAAGGCAAACCACCCGGCAGGGCCGCAACGAAGACCGTTGTGGCCCGCCCATGCCGCTTCGCGTGGATTACTCCCCCGAAGCAGGTGTCTTGTCTTACTTGGTACCGCCCACAGTGGGGCCTTGCGCACCGCCGGTCGAGGTCGCGGCCGCGTCACGCGCGGCGGAGTTCTGGGCCCGTTTGGCCGCACGTTTCTCGCGCTTGGCGGCCTTGGCTGCCGCACGATCGGCCTTGGCGGCTGTACGTGCTTCAGGCGTCTTGGCCGCACCGCCTGCGGGGGCCGCCGTGTTCTGGTCCTTGGACTTGGTCGTGCCCGGCGGCGTCGCRGTATCGGTCTGCGCCTGGACCTGCCCGCCCATCAACAGGGCGGTTGCGATGGCAGCGGCTACGGGAATGGATTTCATTGAGAACTTCGTCATGGTCATTTCCTCTTCAGTTGGCCCCATAAATAAGGCGTGTTTCATAAACATGCCCTGATGTGATCACGGGGCTGATTTCAATTTAGGCGCCAAGCCACGGCGGACTTGCCGGAGAGGCACGCCGCGCCATGTAGGACACTGCGCCCGCGGCGTGTGGTTGCGCAGGCGGCTCCCCCCGAGGGACCAAGAGGCGCGCCAACCGGGCGTACAAATAAGTTTTGTCCTACACCTTGGGAGAAAGCCGCGAAGCCACAATGACCGTCAGGGTGATCGGCGGGCGCGTATGCTGCCTCTTTGCCGGTATCGATATGTCCGCGCCTCCTGTTTCCATCACCCGCTTTTGCCTCCCTTCTTATGCAGCCTTCTGTTCCCGACCCTTCTGTTTCAAATTCTTCCGGTGCCTCGCGCCGCGGTGCGCCCGACGCGCTGTCCGTCGCCGTACCCGTCACGCTGCCCAAGGCGGGCACGCAGGTTGACATGGCCGCCGTGGAGGCCGACACGCAAACCGCTCTGGCGGCCGTGAGCCCGCAGTCCTCGTTCTCCTTCAAGGTGCTCACGGTCAACATCCACAAGGGCTTTACCTTCTTCAACCGCAAGTTCATCCTGCCTGAACTGCGCGAGGCCGTTCGCAGTGTGGGCGCCGACGTGGTGTTCCTGCAGGAGGTCACGGGCACCCACGCCAAGCACGCCGACAAGTTCGACAACTACCCCGAAACGCCGCACTACGAATTCCTGGCCGACACCATCTGGCCGCAGTTCGCCTACGGCCGCAACGCCGTCTACACCAACGGCCACCACGGCAACGCCGTGCTGTCCAAATTCCCCATCGTGCGTTTTGAAAACCGCGACGTGTCCATCAGCGGGCCCGAACGCCGCGGCCTGCTGCACTGCGAACTGCAGATTCCCGGCCGCAGCGTCAACGTCCACGCCATCTGCGTGCACCTGGGCCTGATGGAAACCCACCGCGAGCAGCAGATGGACATGCTCTGCGACCTGGTGCGCAAGGACATCCCGGCGCACGCCCCGGTGGTGGTCGCCGGCGACTTCAACGACTGGCGGCACCGCGCCCACGCGCGGCTCGAAAAAGGCGCCGAACTGCACGAGGTCTTCGTGCAGGCCAACGGCCATGCGGCGCGCACCTTCCCCGCGCGCCTGCCGCTGCTGCGCCTGGATCGCATCTATGTGCGCAACGCCATAGGCCACGCGCCCGTGGTGCTGCCGCTGCGCCCTTGGTCGCACCTGTCTGATCACGCGCCACTCGCGGCAGAAATCGAGCTCTAGATATGAGCAGGTGGGTGAGCGGCAACCAGTTCCGCCTGCTGGAGAACGGCGAGGAATTTTTCCCGCGCGTGTTCGAATGCATCGCCGCCGCCAAACGTGAGGTCGTGCTGGAAACCTTCATCCTGTTTGAAGACAAGGTCGGCGAAGAACTGCATGCGGCCCTGCACCAGGCGGCGCGGCGCGGCGTGCAGGTCGACGTGACCATAGACGGCTACGGCTCACCCGACCTGTCGCCCGAGTTCATCTCGACGCTTACGCGGGCCGGCGTGCGCCTGCATGTGTTCGACCCCGGCCCCAGGCTCTGGGGCTGGCGCACCAACCTGTTTCGCCGCATGCACCGCAAGATCGTGGTGGTCGACGGTGAGCGCGCCTTCGTGGGCGGCATCAATTATTCGGCCGACCACCTGGCCGACTTCGGGCCCCAGGCCAAGCAGGACTACGCCGTCGAAATCGAAGGCCCCATCGTCGCCGACATCCACAGCTTTGTGCGCCGCGCCCTGGCCGCCGGCCGGCGCAACGCCGGCGCCGAGCCGCCCGAGGGCCTGCGCGAGCGCTTTTCCAAYCGCGCGCGCTCGTTCGCAGGAACCTGGCGCGGCGACAGCGTCCCCGCAGCGGCGGGCGAGGCCTCCGCGCTGTTCGTCACCCGCGACAACCGCAAGCACACCAACGACATCGAGCGCCACTACCGCGCGGCCATACGCACGGCGCGCCGTCGCGTCGTCATCGCCAACGCCTATTTCTTCCCCGGCTACCGGCTGCTCAGGGAAATGCGCCACGCGGCGCGGCGCGGCGTGGACGTGCGCCTCATCCTGCAGGGAGAGCCCGACATGGCCATCGTCAAGACCGCCGCCAGCATGCTCTACCACCACCTGCTGGACGCCGGCGTGCGCATTTACGAATACTGCGAACGGCCGCTGCACGGCAAGGTCGCCGTCATCGACGACGAATGGGCCACTGTCGGCTCCAGCAACCTCGACCCGCTGAGCCTCTCGCTGAACCTGGAAGCCAACGTCGTCATCCGCGACCGCGCCTTCAACCAGGAGCTGGGCGCGCGACTGGACGCCATCATGCAAAACAGCTGCAAGCAGGTGACCCGTGAAAACCTGGTGGAGCCCACTTGGTGGCGCACCGTGCGCAGCTATTTCGTTTTCCACCTGCTGCGGCGCTATCCGGCCTGGGCCGGCTGGTTGCCGGCGCACACGCCGCGCATCACGCCCGCCGGCCAGGACCTCCCCGCCCCCACCGGCCGCGATGCCGAAGCGGTAAGCCAGCAGGCCAAAACCGTGTGAGCGCCTGATGGCCAGCCGCAGCCCACCCCCCGCCCGCGGCCCCTGGCGCAGCCGGCCCTGGTGGCCCTGGCTCAGGCGCGGCGCCACCACCGCGTTCTTCCTGCTGGTCGCCGGCCTGCTGGTGTCGCAAGCGCGCAGCATCGAGTGGGGCGAGGTGCTCAACTCCCTCGAGAACTATCCGCTCACCGCCGCCTGGGGCGCCGTGGCCCTGGCCGTGGCCAGCTTCACGCTTTACAGCTGCTTTGACCTGCTGGGCCGGCACTACACGCGCCACAAGCTCAGCGCCCCCACCGTGATGCTGGTGACCTTCACCAGCTATGCCTTCAACCTCAACCTCGGCTCGCTGGTGGGCGGCGTGGCCTTCCGCTTCAGGCTGTATTCGCGCCTGGGCCTGAAGCCCGGCGCCATCACGCGCATCATGTCCATCAGCATGCTGGCCAACTGGATGGGTTATGTGCTGTTGGCCGGCGGGGTGTTCAGCCTGCACCCGCCCACCCTGCCGCTGGACTGGCCGGTCACCACCCTCCACCTGCGCCTGGCCGGCCTCGCGCTGCTCGCGGCGGCCGCGGCCTACCTGGGCATCTGCACCTTCACGCGCCAGCGCCACTACGAGCTGCGCGGCCACACGCTCGAACTGCCGTCGCCGCGGCTGGCCGTCCTGCAGCTGCTGATGGGCGCCGGCAACTGGCTCATCATGTCCGGCATCCTGTACATCCTGCTGCAGCACCGCATCGAGTTTTCCGCCGTCGTCAGCGTGCTGCTGCTGGCCGCCGTGGCCGGCGTCATCACCCATATCCCGGCCGGCCTGGGCGTGCTGGAGGCGGTGTTCGTCGCCCTGCTGTCGCACCTGATGCCGCAGGCTGAACTGCTGGCGGCCCTGGTGGCCTACCGCGTCATCTACTACCTGGCGCCGCTGGGCATCGCCACGGCGGTCTACGCGGTGATGGAAGCCCACGCCAGGAAACTGGCTCGCGCCGCCCGGGCGGCCCAGCCCCCGCGAAACGCCCGTCCGGCCACACGCTGACAAGCCGGGGCCCCGCGCCCGGCCACTTTCAAGCTGGTTTAGGCGCCAAAGCCACAGGCCGCCAGGGTTTTCGCCTTCACTTCTGTGTCTATAGCCCCAAAACACTGTATATTGATACAGTGTTTTGATGTTCCCTCGTGTTCTCTTTCCTGGCGATGCGACGCCCGCACCCAGGAAGTCGGCTTCTTTGCCTACAGCCGCGGTTGAACCCGCCGCCGCACCATGAAGTCTGACGTGAAGCAGAAAGGATCTTTGCATGGGCGTGATGAATGACCTGCTGACGACCGACCTCTTTCCGCAAGCCCCGCTGCCCGTCGTGCTGCAGGGCCAGGCCGACTTCGAGGGCTTCCGCCGTGCCGCGCGCGGCCTGCTGGCGCAGCAAATGCTGCCCGAGCAAATCAGCTGGCACAGCACCGACACCGCCGTCCAGGATCTTTTTGCCGCCGCCCGCGCCCCGGGTGGCGCCTTCCACGACAAGGCCGCGTTCAACGGCGCACCCGCCGTCAGCGTGCCGCCCGAATTCATGGCGCTGTGCCAGGTCGTCATCCTGCACAGCGACCCGGGCCGCTTCGGCCTGCTGTACCGCATCCTCTGGCGCCTGGTCCACGAGCCCGGCCTGCGGCAGGACCCGCTCGACGCCGACATGGTGAAAGCCGGCAGCATGGCCGAGGCCGTGCGGCGCGACATGCATGAGATGAAAGCCTTTACGCGCTTTCGCACCGTGCTGGACGACACCTTCCGCTCCGACCCCGAAGTCGGCCCGCTGCATGTGGCCTGGTCCGACCCCGAACACCACATCGTTGAAGCCGTCGCGCCCTTTTTTGCACGCCGCTACAAGCAGATGCGCTGGGCCATCCTGACGCCCGAGCGCAGCCTCGAATGGGACGGCGGGCAACTGCGCTTCGGCCCCGGCGCCCAGGCGGCAGAGGCCCCGCCACCCGACGCGGGCGAACAGCTGTGGCTGGCCTTTTACCAGCGCACTTTTTCTCCGGCGCGGCTGAAACCGCAAGCCATGCACAAGCAGATGCCGGCCGGGTCTGAGCAATTGAATGCGGAGTGCGCCGCATCGCCGGCCAAGCGGGCTAAAGAACCTACAGAACCCGCAGAGCCCGCGCAGGGCACACACATCATCGAGCTGGTGCGCTCGCGCACGGCCCTGCAGCGTGCCACCAACCGCTGCCGCGAGTGCCCCATCGGCGAACACGCCACGCAGGCCGTGTGCGGCGAAGGCCCGCGCCAGGCCAGGGTCATGCTGGTCGGCGAACAGCCGGGCAGCCAGGAAGACCTGGCCGGCAAGCCCTTTGTGGGCCCCGCCGGCCACCTGCTGGACCGCGCGCTGGCAGAGCTCGGCATAGGCCGCGACAAGGTGTTCGTGACCAATGCGGTCAAGCACTTCAAGTTCGAACTGCGCGGCAAACGGCGCATCCACAAGACCCCGGCGCAACGCGAAATCGCCGCCTGCCTGCACTGGCTGGAAGACGAGATCGCCATGGTGCAGCCCGAGCTGCTGGTCGCCCTGGGTGCAACCGCCGCCCGCTCCCTGCTCGGCAAGGCGGTGCCGGTCATGGCCAACCGCGGCCAGATCCTGGAACGTGAAGACGGGCGCAAAGTGCTCATCACCCTGCACCCCTCCGCCCTGCTGCGCGTGCCCCCGCCCGAGCGCGAAAGCGCCTACCGCGAATGGCTGCACGACCTTTCACGCATCAACCCCCACTGAGCAATTCGGGCTAAGTGCTCGGCCATCCTTAGCGCTTGCTGTCGCGCGGATCAGGCGTGCCCGGCTCGGTCGCCGGCCGCGTGGTCGAATCCCGGGGGTCGACAGGCATGGGCTGCGCGGGTTCGCTGGCGACGGCGCGGCGTGCCGGGTTGCGGTTCAGGGGGTTGCTCAGCGGCCTGCCCGAACTCGTACCCGTTGCGCCGGGCGTACGGGGCACCCCGGTGGCGGTATTGCCGCCGTTGATAGTGGTGCCGCCCGTGCCGGTGCCCGTATTGGTATTGGTGCTCGTGGTGCCGGTGTTGTTGCCGTTGATGGTGGTGCCTCCGGTGCCGGTCCCCGTGTTGGTGTTCGTGCCCGTGGTGCCGGTAATGCCTGTATTACCTGTCGTACCCGCGGCGCCACCCGTGGTCTGCGCACCCACGGGCGAAAATCCCAGGACAGCCGCGAGCACGGCGGACAAACATACGCCGCCAGAACGAAGACTCAAGTGCGACAGACTGCTGTTCAACGCTTTCATGACAACTCTCCTGTTTTCCGGCTTGAACACACCGGATTTTCACCACGCATGCAGTGGGATCCATTCAATCTACGTCCGCTGTGACGCCCCCGTCACTGCCCGCGGGCTCATACAGCTGTGCGAAGAGGCCTACATCAAATGCGACGCCGTGTTCACGCTGAAGGCCCTGCCGGCCTCGCCACCAGCTCCTTGAAGCCGGTCCGCGCATCATGCTCGCGCGTGAACACCCAGCCCGGCAGGGGCACCAGCACGATCTCCGCCGTGGTCCGCACAATGCAGCCCGGCATCACATGGCCGCCCCGCATCTCTCCGCGTGCTGTTGCCACACAGGCATGCAGGTGGACACCGTCGGGGCTTAGCGTGCCCGACAGCGTGATCAGCTCCAGCGGTTCTTGCAGCACCGTTCCGTCGGGCTGGTCGGCGTAGCGGAGTACTGCTTGGGACAGGCTGCCCACTGCGGAGATGATGCAAGCCGCCGTCGTGTTCTGGCCGGCTTGCAGCTCGGCGAAGGCTTTGGTCAGGCTTGTGCGGAGATCTTCTCCGGGGTGGAGGCGGAGGGCTTGGGGTTGGGGCATGGGGTTAGGGTAATGGTCTGGCTGCTTGAGTTCAAGGGGGTGTTCTCCTCTAAGTCCTGCTGGCCGGGGTCGCCCGGCGGCGACTCACTTTTCTTTGCTTCGCCAAAGAAAAGTAAGCAAAAGAAAGGCGACCCGCAGTCTGGGTCCCCTACGCTGCGCTTCGGGGCAACCTGCGGTGCTCGAGCCAAGCGGGGTCTGGCTAAACTCGCCTTCGGCTCAAACAACGCCAGCCCTGATCCGCTTGTCTCTGCGCTCCTCGGCCCAGCCAGGACGGGGCARTCGGGAKCGGRRRCGGGAACAGAAGAMAAAYACCAAAGAACAAACCAARACAAACAAGGACTCGCCAAGGCGAGTCCTTGTGGTTTTCAGTATTTGAATTTGGTATTCCTCGTCCCCACCCCTTGTGGATGCGCCGAGGAGCGCAGGKYCAGRCGGATCAGGGATCGCGTTGTTTGAGCCGAAGGCGAGTTTAGCGAGACCCCGYCTGGAC